>JAGOSH010000005.1 GCA_018062425.1 Minisyncoccota bacterium
CTCAGGAAGTGGATTCATGCCAGATACCTTGATAGAGTGGTTGATCCTAGTAGTCCTTATCTTCTTTGGAATAAAGTTGTTCAGGAAGATGACTGAGGGACCGGAGAAGCCGTTGAAGCATGCGTAATCCCTAAAATACCTTTATAAATATAGTAAAAAGTCAGCCCAGAGGGGTTGACTTTTTATGTTGTATATGCTATAATATAACTGTTAAATAGCTCTTTGACAATACGGTGAAATTTGTTGGTGAAATACAGATGGCCTGCCTCTCCCAGGCGTGCTTCCCCTATCCAGACCGCTTGTATTTCACTAACAAATTCAATCACCTAAAAATAAAACTGTCATGTCTATACCACGAAGAAATTCCGCAATTATGACTACCGTCCTTTTTGGACTGGCTTTAGTCGCTCTGTTTTTACTCTCATACCTGGAGTACCGAACCGGTTTCATCGGCAATTTACCTTGGGGCAGAATTGGAACTGTTGTTCTATATATTGTCCTGATTATTGTCGGCCTTGTCCTTGTATGTGCCTATCTTTATGTCCGATTCGACAAAGATCAAGAGACGGTCGAGTTTAAGGAAAAATGGATAGGAACCATTGACTATGCCCTGATAATTTGCGCTGGCTTGCTCGGTGTTTGGAAAATATACAAGATCTTCCAATACAACTGGGTAACTGGTTTAATCATCATCGTTTGCCTGGCAATTTTCGCCATGGTTTTCTTGGTCATCATACCGACAGCACATTACGCGGTTCATACTCGTTTAGGCAAAAGAACAGGCAGGACAAGTAAAGAAGGTCTCGCTTTTCGTATTCCTATTTTGGAGGACTATATGTTGTTTCCATCGAGTTTAATGACCTTCGAGTTGCACGGCGAAAATTCGGTAAAAGTTGTGACCCAAGACGGTGTCACGGTAACTATCGAATGTTCAGCCCAAGGCCGACCGAGCTACAAACACCTTGTTAGGTTCGTCGAAATTCCCGAAGAAACAATCACATTAGGACTTATTGACGCCGTCGAACAAGATCTGGGTATCATTGCGGGGCAAATGCCTGTAAACGACTTCGTATCAAAAAGAGGTGCAATCACTCTGATGATTAATTGCATTTTCCTAATGGGACGCCGTCCGGAAGACCTTGCCACGGATAGGGAGTTTTCACATCTTCCTTGGGATAACACAGTTGCCGGTATTGAATTCTATGTCAGGAACGCCAACATCATTAAGGCTATCCTGAAGGAAGACAAAACGACTTCACCCGTAGAAAATCTATACTGCCTGGACATTGATGCCGTGAAAGTAGCAAAAATCACCTATTCAAAGGAAATGCAGGAAGATATGGAAAAAACAGAAAGAGCAAAACTACGTCGTAAAGCAGCTCTTGAGCTTCACAAAGACCGGATGACTATGATGAATGAGTTAATTGAAGCTGGAGTAAGCCCAGATCAAGCATCGGACGACTCTGCTGCCGCTCTCGGCATCAGTGAGAAGAAAATCTGGAAGGGTGCAATGCCCTTCAATAACGCTAACCAATAAAATTCTGAACCATGCATGTAGCAGGCAAAGCCAAAGGGCTCATAAACTGGCGCATCCTCGCTGGACTTGGATGTTTCCTACTTGTACTCCTCCTGCTCAGATGGGCGGGATGTGGTAAAAGTGACAAAGCGAAAGCTGAAGAAACCGAAGAGGAAAAAACCGAACAGCCCGCCGTTGACGAAAACGGTAACCCGACCACACGACCTGGCAAAGCGAAAGCAGCGCCAGTGATAACAGAGCAAACCTTTCGTATACTTTACTACAGTAAAGAAAAAGCGGATGGAAGCAGAGACGTCATATGGACATCAAGCGAACTGAAAACACCGTGGAGTGGATATATAGCCGACGACGTCCCAGCTTGGGATTTCCAGACTACCATCGAAGACACTATCTTCGTAACAACTCCAGGTTTCTATCAGAAAATAAACCGCATCGATGTTTATACCGACAGGAAAACAACAATGCGAATCGGTGGAAGAAATGACAACGAACCCTTCCCAGCTCGGGGCAAGGGGCTAATCTATGTAAACGCTACGCGATAAAGTACGCAAAGCAAAAAGACGCTGTAACCCAATAGGTGGTTATGGCGTCTTTTAATTTACAAAATTTATTTTATCTGGAGCACTGTATCCGAAATCATCTGCGCCAGTGCCCAAGAGCCTAGCAGTATCGCCGCACCGATGAAACAGTAAACGAAAGCGTCCTTGGCTTTTTTCAATTTACCTGGGTCCCCCATAGCCTCTACAAACAGGAACCCTGAATATACCAATGCAATAGCAATGATAGGGATACCTATTTTAATAATGCCTTCTAGTAAAATTTTTATAAAACCGTTTAGATTGTCAACACTGATAGGATTGGTAACTTTGATATTAGAAGATCCTGTTGACGGTCCACCAAGACCACTTGGGTCTGTTGTTCCCACCGATGGTCCACCAAGGCCACTTGGGTCAATAGTCTTAGGAGGAGGGCTAAAAGTCCCAGTAGAGGGTCCAGTAGTAAAGGTCGTAGGAGGAGGGTCTTGGGCCAAAGACACAGCTGGCAGAACAAATAACATTATAATAAAAACAGAAAGCATCCCCGCTAGTAGCTTTTTATTTGAAAATTTCGTTATCATGATATTTATTATTATACCCCGCTATAAAAATTTTACCAAACAAAAAACCCCTCGTCAGACGAGGGGTTTTTTGTTTTTAGGATTTAACCTATTGAGGAGGATACTTGGGCGTATAATCGTTGAGCTCCACAGTACCTTCTTTTGGATTTATTTCTCCGCTAAGATTGAAGGTGTCAGTGATGATTTGCAATATCCCCCATACGGCGAACATTATGCAAAGCCCCAGGACACCATAAAGCATATGACTTTTACCTTGCTTGATTTTATCTTGATTCCCCGGATTCATGACGTATTGCATTACTCCGTAGAAAAATATAATAAAAGCAACGGTAAACAAGAGCTTGAGAACTGGATCCAATATCAAATCATTGACTTGATGCAGGAAGTTATCTACTCCATCCGCATATGCTACTTTTACAAAGAATATATCCAACATTTAGGTAATCATTAGTTTGGACACTTTATTCCAGGTGATTCAACACACACAACCTGAATAGCAGCTTCGTCGCCGATACCAAGAGTTCTCTTCAATATTGCAATCAAAGCCCATACAGAAACGATCACTGCAAGACCAGCTAGGCCCCATATGATCAAGTTCTTTCCACGCTTCTTTGCTTCTTCGTCTTTTGCGATCACATAAGAAACAACTCCCCAGATAAAGAGAAGTGCACCGAGAGAAATCGCCACCGGAATCAGGGTGTTGATGAGAAGCGCAATACGACAAATAATGAACATTACAGTTCCTGCATCCACCGAAGCACAACTTGAGTTAGCAGTGTTGTCTGCTGTAACGTAGTCTTGTGCAAAAGTAGCTGCTGGAACTAGAACTACTGCAAACATAGCAAGAACCAAAAGCCATTTAAATTTTTTCATTTATAACTTCGCCCGACAAGCGGGCTAAACCTAATAATAAAATAAAAACTCGACCTAATAATAATTGTCCACTTAGACAAGGTTATTATATCATACGAAATACTTGTGTAAACAGAAATATAGGCAAATTGGGGAAACTAGGCTTGACTAAATCATAAATATATAGTATAATGACAGTCTGAATTTAGGAATAAGTCTAGCTGTGCGATATAATTATCAGATATTAATTTAATTTAAAAAAACATTATGAAGATTTTTGGAATGGAGATTCCTCCGAAAAACGAGGGTGCACCTTTGGAGAAATGGTATCTGAAAGCAAAAAACGAATTCAAGGAAACACTCGCCTCTGGTGACCCTGTCTCCCAGATGTTCGCTTTGAAAAAGTTTGATGACATATCGAGAAAAGCCGAGAAGAAAAGTGGAGCCCATCGGGATGATTTCCTAAAAACCTTTACTGAATTAAAAACAACAAAGCCAGAATTGTATACTGGTTACACCTACATGCAACAAGAGATTATGCAGTCTCTTTCCCCTGTTGACTACAACAAATACCTAAAAACTGGCGAACTAGAGAGACATGGAAAGCCGATGCTCGGAGCAGACGGCCAACCTTTGTTTTCAGATGAAAAAGTAGTAGAAATGGTTGCGTTGCTTAGCGGTGCGGATAAAGAAGCACGCTCCAAGATAGTGAAAATGATTTATGAAGATCAGAGATTCCAGAACCTTGGCGCTTATGCTAAGGCGGCAACTGTGGCTGGGTTCTTTGCTATGCAGGGGCTATCACCAACCGAAGCAAGCGCTAATACACTAAGCTCTTCCGGCATTTTGATCGAAAACAGTGTTGATGCATCATACGGCTCTGATAACGAAAACGAATTCCGTCTTGTTTTCAACGCAGAAACCATAACAAAAGTCGAGGGAGACTCTCTGACTTTGCTTGGCAAGAAAAGAGAAGTTTTGGACAGAAAATCACCAACCGAGCTTGGCCTGGATGCAAATACTCCTTTGAAAATGAAGACTGGCACCAAATACAAACTGGTCAACGCCAAAGAAAGATTCGACGAAGATGGTGACGGAAAAATCAAGGTTTGGGATGGTTTTCCTGGAAAAAAAGTTTTTTGTTTGGTTGAAATCGACCTAAACACAGAAGGAGTTTTTAAATTAGCTGAGGATACAGATGATAACCTGTACGCTGCTTACCTTGACGGAGAAGAACTCTGCTGGAACAGAATTATTGAACCCGAAACATCTGACAACGGTCAGTTCGATGAACCAGAAACACCAGCGAAGAAAATAGAGCGTGAAAACAATTTGATTGCTAAGCGTGGTTTGGAAACTCAATGGTTTTTGGAAAACCCAGTGACCCGCACTGAACAACTGATCGGCCGGTGTGTTGAGATCGAAGAGTTTAACCTTGATAAATATGGTGGCAATAGTCAGACAAGAATGACCAAACTATATTTAGTAAAACAAATCGATGGCAATGGAGATGCCTATTGGAAGATAGTCGATGGAGCTGCTGATTTTAATACCTACTATCCAATAAACAACATCGTAAAGGGTCGCTTTACAGAAGGATACAATGGTTTAAATGGAACCAGCTACACAGTACCTGTTCCGGAGGATCTAAAGGGTACCGCAAAAGAAATCCACCTAGCATCAGAGCTCTTGGGCCTAGATGTACGGAAATAAAAATAAATTTAACTATAAACAAAACAAGGCCAGATAATCTGGCCTTGTTTTGTTTATAGTAGATTCTGTAATTTAGAATTATTTAGGTAATTTAGGTATTTTCTCTGGAACGTTAGAAGTTAAACTGAAAGTATTCCTGATGATTGTAATTAGCGAGTACACAGCAAACATAACCGTCAAAGCAAGTAATCCATTGATAATCATTTGCTTACCTTTAGCCTTCTTTTCCTCTTCTGGATTTATTACATACTGGACTACACCCCAGAAGAAATATAGGAAACCTATAGTGAATACAAGCTTAATCAGTGAGCCTCCAATTATTTCAGTTACTTTAATAACCACAGTTTTAGCATCCTGGGCTCCCGCCACCTGTGGGAGAAACACAAACAAAGCTAAACACAGCATAAACGCAAACGATTTTCCAAAGTATTTCATATAGTTAACATTATTTTTAAGCTTCTAACATATTTTATTGAAGATCGGGGCCTACTGGTATCGTGACTTTTTCTTTTTCATTCAAATTAAAAGTAGTTAGCATAACTCTGATCAGTGCGTACACGGCAAACATAATAGTGAGAGCTATTATTCCATTGATCATGATTTGCTTACCTTTAGCCTTCTTTTCCTCTTCTGGATTTATGACATACTGAACTACACCCCAGAAGAAATATAGGAAACCAAGAGTGAAAACTAGTCCAATTACCGAACCGTTAACAATCTCTGTAGTTTTATCGGTTAAATTTTGAACTGTCTGGGCTCCCGCAACCAAAGGTAGAAACGCAAACAAAGCTAAACACAGTGTGAACGCAAACGATTTTCCAAAATATTTCATATAGTTAACATTATTTTTAAGCTTCTAATATTGTTTTATTTAAATTCACAACTTGAAAATCAATTGTTGAAAAACTTTTAAGTTTAGAACACAACGCTGGTTACCAAACGGATAAGTCCATATACTGAAAACATAACTGCTAACCCGATAATTCCCCAAATCATGTAACCCTTACTTTTATCTTTTGCTTCTTGGGTGGGATTAAGCACGTATTGTACTACACCCCAAAAGAAAAACAGGAAGGCTACAGCAAAAATTAATTCCGCTATTACCGTGGCTAGATCACCAGTGGCTATATCTACTACCTCTTTAAAAGTTTTTGCATACAACGAAACAGGAACAAGCATCAAAGCACTTATGTAAGCCTTGATAAAAAAATTATTTTTTTTATTCTGCAACTGTTTCATTTTATAAAAACTTATTTAAATTATAACCCAACCTAACCTAAAAGCCAATCCAGGACCCGTCGTAACCCAAGATGTCAGATATGGTATGAATAACCAGCCAAGCACCAACTGCCCAAAGAAGCCCAATCACAACACTCAATAATATGCTCTTAGCCTTCTTCATCTTGCCAGTATCTCCGCCAGAAAATAGTAGTAGAAATCCGGCGTAACAAAAGATAATGGCTGCAATCGGCACAAACAAGGTAAACAAAAGGAAGTTAACTGATTTGTTTATTAATAAAATTAAATAATCAAAATTGCATGGGTTTAATATTGTTCCCCCACTTTGTTTACCATGTGAATCAGTGGTTATCGGCTCAACTTTGTTACCACAAGGAACCAATCCATACAACGACTTTCCATTCTCATCTAGAAGCTTTGTTTCATCCTCTTTTACCTGAGCATTTATTTGAGCAACCGGTGCTAAAAATGAAAACAGGAGTATTAACACAAACAAAGAATTCAGAATTTTTTTATACATATTTTTTTATTTGACTAATAAAAGATCTATCTGACCATTGGCCCTCTGTATTACGTTATCGGAGGTAGATACATTCGACAGCACATCATCCACCATGGATTTAAACACATTGTCGGTGTCGGCAGGCGAAGGGTCGAACCAGCTTTTGGAATAAAGTGCACTCTTGAAAACATTCGGCATGTATTCATCTGCTAGCTGAGTGGCCAGCAAGTCTCGCCTGGCCGGCGCGGTGCCAGTAACCCTAGCAAAACTACGAACAAATGAAGCATTCGTCATCGAACCCGCAATCGCCAGCGCCAGTGCCTGATCTTTGGCAAAGGCAGATATGGCAACACCAGTGACTCGAGATTTGGTGACTTTGAAACTAGCATTCTTCATCTGTGGCATCTCTGCGATTTGTAAGTCCAAGTTTGGATTTCTATTCATGAGTCCAGGTAGCTCCGATGCGTAACCGAAATAAAAGGCTAAATTCTCTGAAATAAAGTAGTCTCGAGACTTCGGCAAACCTCTGTGCCAAGAATAATTTGGAAGTAACGGATTCGCAAAGCTAGTGTAGTAGTTCAAGGCGCCAACTAATTGCTGGTTATTTTTTGCTTCTTTGATAAGGGTGCTTCTGTATATTCTGTTTTCATCACGTTCTACGATAGGATTGCCTGTTTGTAAAAACAGAGTAGTGATGATGTCTTTGGCATTGGTTATATTTGCAAATTGTCCCAAAGCCACAGCGCTTGTTGTGATTTGGTTAGCGTCATTCTTTTTGGTTAGTTTTGGAATCAAATCGGAAAATTCATTCCAGTTGGAAGGCGGATACACTACACCGTTGGTGTTTAAAATACTGCGGTTGTAGTACATGATGAGTGGGTCAATAGTCAGCGGTAAAGCCAATATCCCACTAGGCGTGGTAAATATATCCGTAGCACTAGCGAAGTTTGTTTTGAAATTAGCAGCTGGGTATTTGGCATAAGATATCGCTGTAATCCTGTTCAAATAGCTTCGGGCCAAATCGTCCTGCAACAAGAACATGTCCGGACCCTTACCTTCGGCCATAGCTTCTAGTAATTCTTGATTGAAGGTTTCAGGTTCAATAGCATTGTAGACAACAGTAAAATCAGGGTTAGCGCGGCTGAAGTCTTCAAAGAGATCACGCATGATTGGAGCAGGCACAGTCCCCCACATGGTAACCTTACCCGACAAGGTTGCAGTTTTGCTATCACTACCTATTTTGATAAAACCGGAAAATGTTAAAAACCCGAGCAGTGCCAAAAACATAAACAAACCTATAAAAACCATCTGAAAGGGTGTTAATTTCTTCATGCGCTTTTTTTAACTTTAAATATCATACCATAATGATTACTTCCTGCGTCTATGTCTCGATACCATGCGAAGCCTGATTTTTGAAAAAGAGCCAGAACTTTGTCTTTAGGTACAGTGATGTCTAGATCCCCTGTAGCAATAGCCAACCCCGGAGACCAGTCAACGAACAAGACTTCACCGTCCTGTTTTAATATTCTGGTTAATTCTTTCATAAAAGTTATCCTGTCAGTCAACTGTGAAAAAACGTTCGATACGATAGCTCGGTCAATAGTTCCAGTTTTTATATGAGTGCCCTCGATTTTCTCTATGTCACCCCAGAAACACTCTAGGTTTTCTATCTTTTCATCTTTGGCTTTGTTTTGAACCAAGGTTAAATAATCACGATCTATTTCTATCGCATAAACTTTGCCGTTCGGAACCATCTTGGCAGAAGCGAGAGCATAAAATCCACTACCGGTGCCCAAGTCAGCTACGAGCATGTTTTCCCGCAAGTCAAAGGCTTTTAAATTTTTTACCGGATCAGCGAACATACTATGTCTTATATTATAGTATGAAATATATTTTATAGCACTAATTCTAGGCGCAAGTTATGGAAGCGATGGAGTCGCCAGAGCGTAGACGCATGATGGTGACACCTTGGGTTTGTCGTCCGAGAGATGGAATGTCTTTGAGAGCAGTCCTGATGACCTGGCCTTTTTTAGACATTGCGATGAGTTCTTCTTCCTCGCCTGAGAGCACTCGAGTCACAATGAGGCTACCAGTCTTTGGAGTTATTTTGGCAGTTTTAATACCAGAACCACCACGCTTCTGGACTTTGTATTCTTTGAGCGCAGTTTTCTTGCCGAGACCGTTTTCACTCATAGTCAGGAAAGATCCATCTTTTTTGTCTTTCTTAATTACATCTACACCGATAACTTGATCGCTTTTACCTAGTTTGATTGCCCTCACTCCGCCGGCAGTTCGGCCCATTTCCCTGATATCGCTTTCTTTGAATCGTATGGATTGACCTTTGGTGGTTGCAATCATAACATCGTCCCCTTTCTCGGTAATCAAAGCAGAAATAAGCTCATCGTTTTTGTCGAGTTTGATTGCTATCAAACCGCTGCGTCTGACATCCTTGAATGATTCACCTGACATTTTCTTGGCGGTGCCATCACGAGTAACCAGCATTAGTGAAATTGGATTTTTCTTGATTTCTTTTGGAAGTGCCAAAATAGATGTAACCTTCTCGTCGTTTGCCAATGACAAAAAGTTCATAATGGACTTTCCTTTGGTAGCACGTCTACCTTCTGGAATATCGTACATTTTGATACTGTAAGCCTTGCCTAGGTTGGTGAAGAACAGTACATCGCTGTGAGTTGAACTACTTGTTAGTTGAGTCACGAAGTCTTCTTCTTTAGTTTCCAAATCAACTACACCTACCCCACCACGTTTCTGAGAACGGTATTCAGACGGGTCAGTTCGTTTTACATATCCTCCAGCAGTGAACACCAACATGGTTTCTTTGTCTGGAATTACGTCTTCATCGGAAAGTTCTTTGATTCCGCCTTTGACGATTTTGGTTCTGCGTTCATCAACATATTTGTCTCTGATTTCAACTAGTTCGCTTGATATAACCTTCAGCATTTTCTTTGGGCTAGATAGCAAATCCTTGATTTCTTTAATGAATGCTTGTTTTTCCTTCAGTTCTTCTTCGATCAGTTTACGCTCGAGGCCGGCGAGCTTCTGGAGTTTCATTTCCAGAATTGCGGCAGCTTGAAGATCAGAGAATTTAAACTCCTTCATCAGAGCAACCTTTGCAGTAGCACCGTCTTTGGAGGCACGAATGGTTTTGATAACTTTGTCTATGAAGTCGAGTGCTTTTTTGAGACCGAGCAGGATGTGTTCCCTTTCTTCTGCTTTACGCAAGTCGAACTCACTGCGACGTCGAACGACTTCTTGTCTGTGGTGCACAAATTCGGTCAGGATACTCTTGAGCGAAAGTGTCTGTGGTACACCGTCTACCAAAGCCACGATGTTGAAATTGAAATTTGATTCTAGCTGAGTGTTTTTATAAATATAGTTTAAAACTTTCTGTGGATGAGCGCCGGACTTTAGGTCGATCACAACTCGGATATCCCTGGTCGATTCATCGCGCAGGCCTTTAATACCGTCTAATTTCTTTTCCTGTACCAGCTCGGCGATAGCAACCACCAAGTTCTGTTTGTTTACACGATACGGTATCGAAGTGATGATGATTTGTGAACCACCAGCCTTGCCTTCTACTATCTCAGCTTCACCTCGACAGACTACACCTCCACGGCCAGATGAATACGCGTGCAACATGTCTTTGTAACCATAAGCCACACCCCCGGTTGGAAAGTCTGGACCTTTTACAAATTGCATCAAATCTTCAGTGGTAGCTTCGGGATTGTCGATCAAATGAGTAGTAGCATCAATAACTTCAGACAGGTTGTGTGGTGGTATGTTTGTAGCCATACCAACAGCAATACCGAGTGTTCCGTTTAAAAGGAGTGCTGGCACGGCAGCAGGAAGAACTGTTGGCTCTTTACGAGTCTGGTCGTAGTTCGGGCGCCATTCTACAGTGTCCTTCTCGAGGTCACGTAACATTTCACTGGAAACCTTGGCCATTTTTGCTTCGGTATAACGCATAGCAGCAGCGTTGTCGCCGTCTATCGAACCGAAGTTTCCTTGACCTAATACAAATGGATAACGATATGAAAATTCCTGTGCCATACCTACCATAGAATCATACACAGCTACGTCACCATGAGGGTGATATTTACCTAGTACGTCACCGACTACAGTAGCTGACTTTCGGAAACGTGAAGCATAGGTCAGTCCCATCTCATGCATGGAATACAAAATTCTGCGATGAACTGGTTTGAGTCCGTCTCGGACATCGGGTAGGGCGCGCGAGGTTATAACCGACATCGCATAGGCGAGGTAGGATTCTTTCATTTCGGCGATGATGTCTACTGGTCGAACACTATCTTTTTTTATTTCAACTGGTTCTTTATTATTCTTCGCCATTTTCGAGTGTTGATTTTAATTCTGTTACATTTTCGGTATTACTACTACCATAATCTATTGCCGGGGTTGATTCTTGGAATGCGCTATAACTACCAGCCACTTGACTGCCGAACTCAACAAAAGGTTTCGCACTCTGCTCTAATTCAATCTTTGTTTCTGGGCTCTGGAAATCATACCTCAAGGTCAGGGTCCACAGACCAAATACAATAAAACTGAACACAATCATACTGAAATGTAGTATTGTGCGTCTCTCTTTTATTGGCAAATCTCTTAATTTATTAACTGTTTTTCTCATATATAAAAAATTAAACTGCTTGTAATACGACCACCTGACCTTCTTTGCCCTCTAAATCTTTTCGTTTTAATGTCAGCTTGTCTGCCGTGTCTGGATTCTCTTGCCCAATTTCTTTCAAGAAAACTTTAAGTGTGGCAGCGTCATAATCCATAGGAATGATCAGTTTCGGTTCGAGCGATGAAGCCAACCTAGCGGCTGCTTTCGCGTCAATTAAATCATCACCTAAAATTGGAATAAATAGGATATCTGGCTCACCGATTGATTCACCTGCTTCTTTGGATATAGTGCTATTGGAAAGAGCGCCAAGAAAACAAATATTGATCCCATCCACTGCAAAAGAATAGATGGTGTTTACGTATTTTTTTGGTTTTTGTGGGCCATCTGATAAAATCCCTTTAACAAAAATATCTTTGACTTCGTAGTCCCCTGGTCCACGGATAACAAAAGGCTCTCTCTCGCCGTAAGCCAACTGCTCTACTCCATTATAATCCGGATGATTCGTAGTCAAAAGCGCGATGTCAGCACCAAAGCGTGCGGTGATGCCAGACTTAGATTCCCGACTAACAGGATTGATGGCCAAAACCATCTCTCCTTGACCGATTTTGAAAAATTGTTTGCCGTAATATGTAATAATCATTACTTGCATAATAACATATTTTTTGTTAGTCTCATAGTATTAAAAGCAGGATTTAGGGTAACCCTTTTAGCTTATTTTTCCACACTTAGTGGGGAGGCGAAAAGAACCTAAAACCCATATCCGCTTTCAAGCGGATTTTTTTATGCAAAAAGAACCAATAGTAGTAGAGGAAAATTTAGTCTTAAAATCAGTAACTGACCGAAGCCAGAGCAAGCCCGAAGTAGGGTCCTTGGTAGAAGGAGCAGTTATTTTGGTTAAGAAATCATCAGTTTATGTTGATCTAGCACCTTTTGGTACTGGTATCATCTACGGCCGAGAATTCATCAACGCCAAGGACATTATCAAGAAGATAAACCTAGGCGACAGCATCAAGGCTAAAGTCGTTGAAGTTGAGAACGAAGACGGTTACATCGAATTGTCTCTAAAGGAGGCAAAACAAGCCCTAGCTTGGAGTGAAGCCGAGAAAGCTATCAAGAACAAGACCGCACTAGAACTCGAAGTAAAAGAAGCAAACAAAGGTGGCCTTATCCTAGAATGGCAAGGCATCCAGGGCTTCTTGCCAGCGTCTCAATTGAAAGCTGACCACTACCCTCGCGTACTGGACTCAGATAAAGACAAGATATTGAAAGAACTCAAGAAATTGGTAGGTGAGAAGATTTCTGTAATGATAATCTCTAGTCTGCCAAAGGAAGGCAAACTCATATTCTCTGAAAAAGACAACAACCCAGAAGAGAAAAAAGAAATTCTAAGCAAATATGAGATCGGAGACGATTTGGAATGCGAAATTGCTGGTATTGTAGACTTCGGCGTATTCCTAAAGCTAGAAGACAACCTAGAAGGCCTAGTGCACATTTCTGAACTCGACTGGGGCTTGGTAGAAGACCCAAGATCTATGTTTAAAGTGGGCGAGAAGGTGAAAGCTAAGGTAATCGAAATAAAAGATGGTAAAGTATCACTTTCTATCAAAGCGCTCAAGGAAAACCCTTGGAAGGAGTTTGAAGGAAAGCTAAAGAAGGGCGACATCATCAAAGGAGTCGTTATAAAGTACAACAAACACGGAGCCTTGGTATCCATCAAGGAAGGTGTAGCTGGACTAGTACACAACTCAACCTTTGGCACCGAATCCAAACTACGTGAAGCATTAGAACTCGGCAAGACTTACAACTTCCAGATTACCCTATTTGAACCAAAGGATCACAAAATGACCTTAGTTTTCCTAGACCAAAAGTAATTCCGGTAGTAGCCTAAACACAAAAAACCCTCGACCTAGGTCGAGGGTTTTTTGATTAGTATTTTATTTAAAAAGTATTTATTAGACTTCTTTGTCCTCTGGATTTTCTCCTAGATCAACTGGGCCGATGGCATCCATGATTTTCATAACCTGTTCAGGATATTTCAAAACGATATGGGCTGGATTATATGTCCGTAATATTTCATAGGTACTTTTACCTTCGTAATATCTTTTTGTTTTTGGATTTTTACCACCTAGATTTTTAGCAATTACCTCAATAGATTGCTCATAAGATTCAAAGTTAATCTTGCAGGAACCCCAACCAAAAGCACTAAATGTAACTTTTTTGCAGGCATTGATACCACCACTTGATTCACGCTGAGCAATTGCGGGCAACAAACGCCAGTCGAGCTCATGCTTCTCGGCTTCTTCTACCATCTTTCGAGCAATGTCCATACCAGCAAGAGGCGCCTTCCTTGAAGTAAAGTAGGCATTTATAGCCTCCGCGCGCAATTCATTGATATTAGTTTTTGGTTCTACTGCTTGGTTAAGAGCGAGTAGTCCAGCCACTTCAGTATTCGTTTTTTGAAATAATGCGACCTGTGGGCCAAAGGTCATCTGTGGCTGATTACTTGGTGGTAAACCACCGAGAGGCAAAGTTACAGAGACTAGTGGCAAAACAATAAAAGATTCCACAAATCGTATTAAGTTTTTCTTTTCCATATTGGGACAGTTGTGCTCTGCCAAACCGGTAACTGATTGTTTTTCGCATACCTGCAAGCAGGCCTTAAACGAAAAAACCCTCATATATAAGCCTGTGGCTTATACCTTTGGGTTATGTCTATATACTAGCATACTTGATACCTTTCGTCAATAGTTATGCCATGTTTTTTTAGTATGTCAAATGTAAAATATGTTGTTAAATAAGGCTATTCTAGCATTCAATGTTTGACAACTAACATAAAAATATGTCTAATATTATGTGGGGAAAACATTCTCGGCTACTTAACAGGCCTCCCCCACCCCCGCAGTGCCACGAACCCAGGTTTTACTAGGCCAAATTTGACAAAAGCCCAAAAATATAGTATCTTTTCACTAATTTAAACCCCGACTTCCTCAAGAAATCGGTTCACTTCTTTCAAAATAAACTTTCCTTTTATGAAAGCAAACCCGTGTGACAATGGATTGTGCCGCGATGGTGCCTTTGGCATTTTTTACGTAGGCAGCCTTGAAAGATTTCGAGATATCGAAGTTTTTTTAGGAAAAAGAGAAGACGGATTCTTTGAGTTATTAGGTGGAGGATTCGATCTTACCGATCTAACCCCCGAAAAAGCCATTTCAAGAGAACTGCTTGAAGAAGCAAGCCTTCACGTTGAAGGGATGACGTATTTTTGTCACATGGCCCAAAAATTACCTTTTTTGGGAACAGGAGAAAAAGGACACGTCTTTTACTTTGCTAAACAAGTAGAAAAAGATTGGGCAAAAAATGCAGTGCCAAGCCACGAACACACAGAACTGGCTTGGCACAAGTTGTCTGATATTTTTGAGGCTGGAGACTCTTTATACAAAACCTCCACTTTAAGAATACTTATGCACTTTTTACATTTTTTGTCTGACTCGAAGTTTAGATTTGGCATACTTGGAGAAAAACTCGGTTTTAATGAATATCTTTTCTAAAACCACCGTTTATCTAACCCTAGCACCCGCATTGGACTCAGTCCGATGTGGGTGCTATTATTTTATAGATGAAATTAGTAATATTAGCCGCGGGGAAAAGCACGCGTTTTTTACCCCTCACAGAACACACCCCGAAACCCCTTATATTTATAGAGGGTAAGCCTTTGGCTGAATACACCCTGGATTTGTGCGTTGACCACGTAGAGGAGATTATTTTTGTAATAAATGAATCATTGGGGTATAAGGTACAGGAATATTTTGGAAACTCTTACAAGAATGTACCTATATCGTACGCAACCCAGAAAAGCGATTCGCCAAAAGGCACTCTGAGCGCAGTCTTGTGTGCCCTACCTTTACTAGACCAGGAAATGTTTGCCGTATGTAATTGCGATGATTTGTATAAAAAAGAAGATGTAGATAAGGCTTTTCTAAGCAACGAATATGGCATGGGTCTCACAACTTCCAAAATGCCTTTTCAGTATTACGGCGTTGATGTAAAAGATGGTTTTATCCAAGGATTTCGCAGACACGAAAAGTCAGAAGAGCTCGTTGAAGATAAATTTGTAAATGGTTTCTATATTTTATCCCCAGACATTTTTTCTTTTACCCCTGTTGGCTTGATTGATGGAGAGCTTGGCCTACCCCAGACACTTTTTGCTAACCTAGAAAAACTCCCTTTAAAAGAGTTCACTTTCACGGAATGGGTAGCAGTGAATAGCCCGGAAAATATACCTAACGCTGTGGATTTTATAAAGAGGAATTATACAAACTCGTTAGATTCTTAAATTCAATACTGAATTCTGACTTTAAACTAGCCAAAACTTCCACCAAGTATTTCTCGGCGGTAATTATATTTTTTTTGAAAAAAGGATTATTTTGCTCCAAACCCAGGGATCCATATACCCCCAGAGTGTGCACAAGGCGAACCAAAGCTATGATCAAAAAAAACTTCATGAAATCCTTTTTATCGGTTTTGTCGCCATATTTTTCCCCATAAAACTCAATTAGTTCATTTTTATATTCATGAGCATACGAGGATTCCGGAGAATAAATAAGTGAAGCCAGATCATAATAGCGTGGACCTTCCCTTCCACCCTGGAAATCGATAACCACCACGTCTTCATTTGCATTTAACAACAGATTTCGTGTCTGAAAATCTCTATGCATAAAAGCATAGTCTTCTGGTGGTATTTCTTCGATAAGTTTTTCCAGGAGATCAATGTCTTCTTGGAAGAAATCCTCCTTTAAATCAATTCCTTTGTTTAAAAGATATTTATATTGGAAAGCTCGAAACTCACGCTTTATTTCATCGATATCAAATCGAGCAAAAGGATAGCAAACAGAAAAATCGAAAAGCTTTTTACTTTTCAGTTGGATATCGACTAGTACTTGAACGCTCTTTTTTAGCAGGTCCAGTGTATTTGTTGATATTTCTAAATTAGAAAACACATCAGTGTCACCGCAATATTCTTGCAGATAGTAAAATCCTGAATCATCCATTTGGTAAAATTTTGGAACCCTAATCCCCTTTTGATCAAAAAACTTTTGAATATTAAAAAAAGCTTTGTTTTCAGCAAGAGACGGTCCATATACCCCAATAGCTTTTAGTTCTTCTTTTTCAAGAATAAAATACTTACGAGTGGAAGCATGTGCGGGTAGAGCCCTAACAGATCGTGCTTCCGCTTTAAAATAATCAAAAAATAACTTTTTCAGGATATCTTCAGTGGTTGTCATGGCTTCAAACACATTGGTCTTAATTTAAAATTTTTCGTAGCTCCTCTATGTCAGAGTATTAAATTATTAATAATAAAGCAAACTTGATATAATATACATAATTATGCCCGAAGACCCATTCAAGTTTAAAAGTGAAGAACAAAAATTAGTAGAGTATTTGGAAAGAATTACTTCGGAAACCAAACACTGGGATACAAAGAGATTCAACGATATTCTAAATATACTGGCTAGATTCAATGGAACCAAAGCAATTCCGGCACGTTTTAGGCCCGAATCATTACACCTACAAAATTACCGACCTGCGTTTGATGATCTGCTCAAAAAGACACATACTACTGGCCACGAACACGGTCGGGCAGTTCTTGTTGATACCGAATCCGATAAAGTCCTACTAGGTAAAACCGCCGAGGGCACATCTGGAGAAGTATCAATTTATGCAACTCCTCAAAAAGGAAGAGAGCGTTACCAAAGACTTGTGGGACTTATGCATACCCATCCATACACAGAACAACATAAAGACGTCGCTCACGGATTTAGTGATCAGGATTATTTATCATTTTTAGAAGATCCTAGATTGCAATTCACCACTATAATGTATGGAGATAGCATCAGGTTACTTTGTTTAAGAACATCAGTCACACCAAAATGGGACAGAAAAACAATCCAGCGTGTTCTGACAGATAGAATGCATGAATTTATACGGAGTAAGTTAGTATACAAGCCTGAGCACTTGACCGAATTTAATAAAATTATTTGTGCAGAATTTGGACTAACCTTGTATTCAGCTGACAAGAATCAAAATGACCTTTTCTCAAGAATGAGTGTTGTGGAATAAAAATTCCAGTTTGTTCTCTAGTGTTTTACCTTAATTAATCAAAGCCTTCCGGTGTTGAGGAGCATTAATCATGCCGCATTTTTTCCATTTGTAGACTTCCATAGTGGCTGGGTTGATAGCGCCACAAGGACATGGGTCATTGCGACCTACATCTTCATTATTTTCGGCAGTGGTTGATTTAAATTCTGGTACTTCTTCTTGGTTAGTAACTAGGGTTTGTTTGACCTCGGGTGCTTCGTCGACTATTTTGATCGTGTCAGTGTTAATGTTTCCTATCATAGAAACCACTTGTTCCTTGAAAACTTCTTCCATTTCTTTGAACATTTTTAGTCCTTCCTTTTTGTATTCAACCAATGGTTCCCTCTGACCGTAAGCGCGCAGATTTACCGATGAGCGCAGATAATCCATGGCTTCTAGGTGTTCCATCCACAGGATATCGTTGGTATACAAAGCTATCCGGCGAACTGTTTCAAAAAATGCCTCGTCGCCAAGATTTTTCCTTTTTTCGTTTATGATTTTTTCTGCCTCTTCGTTACCTAGAGTTAGGCTTTCGAGCAATTTTTCTATTTCTACGGTATCAGAGTCGAGCATTTTGCGACGACGAGAATACACGATGTTGCGCTGATGATTCATAACATCATCGTATTCCAGAGTATGCTTACGCGAATCAAAATGGAACCCTTCTATTTTTTTCTGAGCACCTTCTAGAGTAGAACTGATAAAACGGTTATCTATAGGTTGATCCTCGGGTATGCCGAACCGCCCCATCATGCTTTTGATTCTCTCCGCACCGAAGATACGCATAAGGTCGTCTTCGAGTGAGACGAAAAACTGAGTCTCGCCTGGGTCACCCTGCCTACCAGAACGTCCCCTGAGCTGGTTGTCGATACGACGCGCTTCGTGACGCTCGGTTCCGAGAACAAATAACCCGCCAGCGTTTTTCACAAATTCATATTCCTCCAGTGTTTGTGGGTTGCCACCTAGTTTGATGTCGATACCACGACCGGCCATGTTGGTAGCTATGGTTACTGAACCCCTTTTACCAGCCTGAGCAATTATTTCACCTTCCTTTTCGTGATTCTTTGCGTTCAGTATTGTGTGTTGCACGCCTTCTTGTTTCAAGTAAACAGAAAGTAGTTCGTTTTTCTCGATAGATATAGTACCAATCAATACTGGCTGGCCTTTCTGGTTAACCTCCTTTACCTTCCTGGCGATAGCTTGGAATTTACCTTTTTCTGTTTGGTAAATTAAATCATTCAAATCCTTACGCGCTATCGGGCGATGAGTAGGTACTACTATAACCTCCAATCCGTAAACCTTGGTAAACTCCTCAGACGAAGTCTCAGCCGTACCGGTCATACCAGAGAGTTTTTTGTAAAAACGAAAATAGTTTTGATAGGTAATAGACCCAGCTGAACGAGTTTCCTTTTCTATTTTGACTCCTTCTTTTGCTTCAATAGCTTGGTGGATACCCTCACTCCAGCGTCGGCCAGGTTGCATACGTCCGGTAAATTGGTCTACGATAATGACTTCCCCTTCTTTGACTACATAGTCTCTGTCCTTTTCGTAAATAGCCTGCGCTTTTACCGCAGTTTCCAAGTGGTGCACATATTTGATACCTTTTTCGGTATAAATGTTTTCAATCCCAAGTAAATTTTCAGCTTTACTGATACCATCGTCGGTTAGCGAGATCGCTTTGAGTTTCTCGTCTACTTTATAATCTTCGTCTTTCTTTAACTGCTTGGCTATTTGATTGAATTTTACGTAAAAGTCTTCTGATTCGTTGGATGGTGAAGATATGATAAGCGGAGTTCGTGCCTCGTCAATCAAAATAGAGTCAACTTCGTCGACAATAGCAAAATTGTGTTCCTTCTGGACCAAGTCTTCTGTTCTATTTGCTAGGTTGTCGCGCAAATAATCGAAACCAAATTCGTGGTTGGTACCGTAGGTGATGTCAGCGTGATATGCCTCACGACGAGAACATGGTTTCAAGAAATCATAAATGATTTTAAACTCACCGACAGCATCCCGCTCTTTGTCTTCTTCGACGTGTGTAGGATCGTAAAAATAGGAAACGTTTTGAGAATTTATAACCCCCACTGAAAGTCCGAGCAGGTTGTATACCTGACCCATCAACACTGCATCACGACGAGCAAGGTAATCATTCACTGTAACCAGATGCACGCCGGCACCCGTAAGTGCATTCAAATAAAGCGGTAGTGTAGCGACGTTGGTTTTACCTTCACCTGTTTTCATCTCTGCAATTTTACCAGTATGGAGTGCTATACCGCCAAGCATCTGCACATCGTAGAGTCGTATGCCCAAGGTCCTCCTACTAGCCTCTCTAACCAAGGCAAAAGCTTCTGGCAATATACTGTCCAGGGTTTCACCTTTTTCTAATCTGGCTTTAAATTCTTGTGTTTTGAGAGGAAAATCAGTCAAACCGAGCTTCTCCATATCCCCTTCAAAAGCGTTGATTTTGCTTACTAAAGCTTTATTTTTACCAAGGAAACTAGCGCTTGCGCTACCAAAAATGTTATTTAAAAACGACATAGGTTATATTTTAGCATAAATTTAAGCCTTCGCGAAGGGCTAGACAAAAAAACAAAAAACCCGTACTGAGATAAACTTAGTACGGATCCTTTGTTAAGTGAGAAACAAAACGAGACTATGCTCGCTTCTTTGCAGTTTTCTTAGCTGCTGCCTTCTTTGCAGGCTTCTTAGCTGCTGCTTTCTTTTTTGCTGCCATAATATTGTCACTTGTTCTAACTTGCGTTTCGAACTTGTGAAAATTAATTTTAATTTATTCGCAATAAACGACCAAAAATAATTTTATTATTACAAAAAATATTTTCTAAAAAATTATTGCGAAGAACTACATTAATTATCTCGCATCTATAATTTAAAAACAATATTTTTTTCACAAAACTGTGGATAACTTTGAAAAAGTTTTTTTATTTTTTTTTAAAAATTTTTTTTAAAAAAACTTTTTCAAATAAAAAAACTTCGACTCTCGTCGAAGTTTTTTTATTTCTTTGCATTTGTGGCAAGCGATGGCTAACCTCCAACATATGTGCCTATGTGAGTGCGATCGCTTGCCGCAGATACAAAGACGTTGAATATTATAACACAGGAAACCCGTTTCAACTACAAAACCCTGTCGAATATATGGCTTATAATATGACTCGTTCTGGTACCAACGGATTTACAAGCATCATCAAAATGGGAATTGTCTTGATAATCTGGCTTCAAACTGAAATCAACTAGATGGATACCCGTCCGAGGATTTATAACAAAATCCGCTTTCAGGTAATGCCCTCCGATACTTTGTTGAATTTTTTCGGCAGTGTCTAATAAATCTTCTTTTTCTTCCTTGGTTAAACCCTGAGGTGACGAAGTAGGAAAATGATATAAATCTTCCCCGCGAAAACCGGGAACCGAGTGAATACTAACAGCCTTACCTAACACCAACTCCTCAACCAGAATACTGTCCCCGTGTAATACCATTTCTGTTATTGCGGTAATTAAATCTGGAAAAGTTTTGGCAACACGCATTCCGACGTTTCGATCTGTATTGTATGCCCGCACCACCCAAGGTGGTGAAAACTTTTTCCAAACTTCCCTGGCTTTCGTTAAAATATACTCCTCTTGGTTACCATCAAAATCTGCCTGATATACCGGGAAGACAATTTTACGTAGGGTTTTTATATTATTTTGATTAGCAAAATTCGAAAAAGCTTCTTTGTTGTTTGTGAGAAGTGAGGCAAAAACCGAATGGCCAACCTGTGGAAGATTTAAATCATTTAGAAGCTGGTTGTATTTGGCGGGAATTGTGTTCCAAACCACATCTACCTTCTGTGGTAGCAGTGTTGGCAAAACAGGCAAACCTGATACATGCCATACTTCATTTTCGTCGACATAGATATCCACCGGTTTCCATTTTGGGTACAGGTTTTCTATTACATAGGTTATGAAATTACCTCCTTCTTCGATAGACTTAGCATGAAAATCCCCGCCCCCACCACGAAGTATTCCTACTCTGACTTTTCCAGTTATTTGTTGCATAACAAAATTATAACACGGCCTTATACACTAATTAATTCTTTATTTATTTTCATTAAAATGTTTTTTGATCTTTTCAAGAAGTTCATTAAATAAACGACTATCGGATGTAAGAACTTTAGTGCCTTTCTTGTATTTTGTTTCTAATTTAGTGATAAACCTAAGTTTTTCTAGATCCTCTTTAGACAATACAGCGTTTTGTTCCAATCTTAGTCCTTTTTCATCTCGCAATACATCATTTACGTATAAACTAACAGGGTCTGAATGAATTTCTAGAACATATTCAAATTTAGGTAATTTTTCAATATTTAAAGATGGCATATTTTATTTTGTATTAATTTTAATGAGTTTATTCTATCTTATAAAAAGCACAGAAAACACTCCGATTCGCATTTTTTATTCAAAAACTGATTCATGTTTAAGATTATATCATTATACTTTTAGTCTAAGAAGGATTTGGGTAACATTTTCCTGATTCCATCTGCATAAAGCGTATACGCTCGCACAAAAGAATCATCTACATGAGCATACAAAATACCTTCACCAGATTTTGTTTCTAGAAACTGACTAGCGAAGGTGATGCGCTTAGCCTTGGAGTCAACGATTAGTGGTTTTGGAGAAACCCACTTTATCTCGCCTTTTTCATAGTCGTATACAAAAAGCCCAACTGTAAAATTCCCTTCGTGGACTCTAACACCATTTACTATTTTCTTTTTCTCGCAACCATTCATAATACCGAGCATTAAATTCGGACCGAGATCAATGAATGACTTGGGTAATAGTGGGCCAGGTGAAGCATCCCCTTTTATCCAACTGAATTTTGCATCATACGGATCAAGTAAAACTTTGCCAAACTTCCAAGGCTTGCCCATGTCACCAGAAACACCCACACGAACAGTAGAATAATTCATGCCGTCATGCGTTGATTTTGATTCAAATAGATTTAGTCTGATACCTTTCGAGTTTATCGGCGCGATCGACAGCTCTTTAGCATGAGCAATTTGGGGCGCTACCTTCAAAACTGGATCGGTCATGGTAAGCGTAGACAAACTCTTACCTACCGCGTGACCCATATGTATTCTGTTTAGCTTTTTGTTACTTGATACATAAGGCATTGTGAAATACAAATGAAATAATTTTTTCTTTTCGTCATAAAAAATATCCGGATCTTCGAGCCCAATGAAGTCTAGATTTTTCTGGTTCAACTTTTTGATAATTTTCTCTGAGTTTTTTATTTTTAGTGGCTTATCTATAACAAAACTAGTCAGGGATTTACCTTTTACCAAGTAAAGCTCGCTCCGGTCTCTGGTGCCAGTTTTGGCTATGTTTCCTTCTCGGCTAGTTATACATCGCAACACTCCTTCTTTGTGATTTAGCGGATTTATAGCTAGAGCCATTATTAACTTGAACTTTCCACCAGTTTTTATAACCTTTCCTTTGTGTTCAACATAAGCTCTAGTTTTCATTATGGTAAACATTGTAACACGAAAAGCAAAAGCCACTCTTTCGAGTGGCTTTTGCTTAGTTGCTGTCCTTTGTTTTGTTTCGTTCCAAAACTTTAGAAGTCTTTCCTTCCGGTCAATATGTTTTTTGAGTCCATGACATATTTAGACTCTTTTGTGCTCAATTGTGGCACAAAAGATCGACTCACTAAGTTCAATCAAACCTTGATTAGATCCTTCGATGAATCGAAGGATTCTCAGTTCTAATAAATTAAAACTGGAACAATTTCAAATTGAATTAATCCACGACCAGCTTCCGCTAGCCGTGCCTTGTTACGACTTAGTCCCTGTTACCGAGCTTACCTTAGGCCCTACTTATGTAGAGACTTCGGGTACTCCCGGCTCCCTTGACTTGACGGGCGGTGAGTACAAGACTTGAGAACGTATTCACCGCGGTTTAGCTGACCCGCGATTACTAGCAATTCCGGCTTCATGGAGGCGAGTTGCAGCCTCCAATCCGAACTGGCGCCATTTTTAAACGATTTGCTCAGAGTCGCCTCGTCGCTGCGCGTTGTAATGGCGATTGTATTATGTGTGTAGCCCAGGGTATCAAGGGCCATGCTGACCTGGCGTCATCCTCTCCTTCCTCCCACGCCTAAACTTTCGTACTTCAGATTTCTCTTTAGCACAAAAACTTGGGCGTGGGCAGTATCGTGTGACACTTGTAACACACAACGAGGGTTGCGTTCGTTAACCCACTTAAGGGGACAATTCAAACCACGAACTGACGACGGCCATGCAGCACCTGTCAACTAGTCTTGCGAGGGCTCCCGTTTCTGGGAGATTTCACGTTGATTTCTAACCCTGGTAAGGTTCTTCGTTTACCATCGAATTAAACCACATAATCCACTGCTTGTGCAAGTCCCCGTCTATTCCTTTGAGTTTTAGCCTTGCGGCCGTACTTCCCAGGCGCTTCTCTTAACGCGTTAGCTAAGGCTCTCAGAGGGTCGATACTCCGAAAACCGAGAGAAGATCGTTTAGGGCGTGGACTACTGGGGTATCTAATCCCATTCGCTACCCACGCTTTCGTGCTTAAGTGTCAAACATGCGCCAGTTTACTGCTTTCGCTTTTGGTGTTCCCCATGATATCAACGGATTTCACCCCTACACCATGAGTTCCGTAAACCTCTCGCACTTTCAAGTTCTGCCGTATCTCCTGCTTCTCTAGGGTTGAGCCCCAGAATTTAACAAAAGACTAACAGAACAACCTACGCACCCTTTACGCCCAATGATTCCGGATAACGCTCGAGGCTCTCGTATTACCGCTCCTGCTGGCACGAGATTAGGAGCCTCTTATTCTTCGGGTACCGTCAATAATTTCTTCCCCGACAAAAGATCTTTACGTCCCAGAGGGACTTCATCAATCACGCGGCGTCGCTCCGTCAGGCTTTCGCCCATTGCGGAATATTCTCGGCTGCAGCCACCCGTAGGTGTATGGACCGTGTCGCAGTTCCATCGGTGGGGGTCAGGCTCTCACCTCCCCTAGACGTCATAGCCTTGGTAGTCCATTACACTACCAACTAGCTGATATCGCACAGGCCGCTCCCAAAGCGTTAAAACTTTACTCTTGCGAGACCATCGTGTATTAGTCCACCTTTCGATGAATTATTCACGACTTTGGGGTACGTTCCTGTGTATTACTACCTCGTTCGCCACTAATCAGAAACCCCAATCCAGTAATCCATCATTCTCGTATTGCTACTTGAACTCTTTCAAACATTCATGGGACTGATCCGTTCGACTTGCATGCCTTATCCACGCCGCCAGCGTTCATCCTGAGCTAGGATCAAACTCTAACTAAAAAGTTTCCCATTTAAGGGTAGAACGAAACAAAACAAAAGACAGGACCGACCTAAGTCGGCCTCCCGACTTTACGTCGGGAAAAATCTTGTTTTGCATTCGATCCTAGCTCTCGAATCATTATAAATCAAAATAAACATAGAGACTTGCTTCCTCTGGTCGTAACACCAGAGGTTCTCTTAGTCCCGCCGTTTTTGGCTCAATCAGCGGGACCACCGTATTCACTTGTCAAAGTAAAACGCTCTACCAAAAACTGATAAAAGCGTG
Source organism: Minisyncoccota bacterium (assembly GCA_018062425.1). Lineage (GTDB taxonomy): Bacteria > Patescibacteriota > Minisyncoccia > Phycocordibacterales > UBA9973 > UBA9973. Next base: position 25,366 of record JAGOSH010000005.1, read on the forward strand.
GTGGCAGTATACACCAGGCGATTTACGAAGTCAAGCGGACCCAGAAACAAAAATACCCTTTTGTTCAAAGGGTATTTTTGCGATGTCTTTTATATGTTTTTAGACTAGTTTACTAGCTTTATCAAACCATCAGAGAAGTCTATTCCCCAGTGTAACCATGGTGGGTTAGCTGGACCTGTGTAAGCCGGTGTGATAACGAAATCAAGCATTACTTGATAGTTATCTGCAGGCTGTAGAGCCGGTGATCCTGGGAGGGCAATTAACTTAACAGTTTCGAAATTATCATTAGCTGTTTGGTCGTTGAGGCCGTATCGAACGATACCCGCGTTGGTCATCTGAACTAAGCTGATTCGTACATCTACCCCAGCTGGGATGTTACAGTTAAACCATAGTACATCCATCGGGGTTCCGATTTGGAATTTCTGTCCACCGTTTGGCGCAAACACAACTACGTGTGGTAGTGGAGACGCAGCACAGACATCGACAGCAACAGTAGGGTTTGGGTTTGGGTTTGGGTTAGGTGCAACGTTTACTACTGGAGGACATGGTTGAACATTGAGTACGTTCACGACTCCTAGTGGCCATACACATCCTAGAGGCCAACCCTGGTTTGGATTCACAGGAACATTCGGAGCTAGTGGTCCAGGATTAGGGTTTGGATTAACTCCCGCATCTAATATAGCGAAGGTGTTGTCAGACATATCAGTTACTTGAACTCCAGCAGGGGTGTTTGTAAACACTTGTACTTTGAATTGATGATCGAAAGCAATTGGAGCAACTGGAGGAGTCAGAGGATTCATAATCAAAGCAGGTGTAAGTTGAATTGCAAAGCTACCAGTATTAGTAGTACCTGCAGTCAACACAATATCATTTAAATGCAGAACTGCTATTTTTACTACAGCATCAGGGGCAATGTTACAAGTACTCCACTTTATGTTCAAAACGTCTGTGTTCAAGTAAGACTCTCCACCGTTTGGAGAATCAACTTCTATAAACGGAGCTGTGACATTCGCAACACAAGGAACAGACAAGTTCTGAGTTACACCTGGTTGTTGATTTTGTTGTTGGTTGTTTTGTTGTTGGTTATTTTGCTGTTGGTTGTTTTGCTGATTGTTTTGTTGATTGTTTTGCTGATTCTGGTTTTGATTTCCAGTGTTAGTGTTCGTTAGGTTAGCATTGTTTAGATTTGCGTTTAATCCTTGAGCTGCAGCACAAGTGATGTTCTTGATCCAAGTAGCTGTCTTTAAGCCGACAATACCATCAAAAGGAACGATGTTCCAATCAATCTGTGCTTGGGTAACTGCGGCCTTAGTCTTAAAACCATAAAATCCAAGTGGGATTGATTGAGGGATATTTAGATAACCCATACCCTTCAAAGCTATCTGAAGCTTTACAACTTCGGCACCTTTACTACCCAACTTGAGTGCTGGCGGTACGTTTAAAACAGTACACGGAACATTGTTTTGACCACCGGCATTCTGCGCGAAGGCTTGGTTCGATGCAAGCACTGGCGAGAAAGCTACAGCCAAAAGCAAAAATAAACTAAATATATTTTTTTTCATAATTTTACTAATAATTAATAATAAGCTATGTACCATATTGTATAGACGTACAAGCAATAGACACATTACATTATACACAAATACCAGTTTGGTTGGCAATTGGGGTTTCGGGTGTGGTAGAATACTGGGGTAAATGCAAAAATATGCTAACCAGAGTGCAACTTTCAATTCAAATACTAAAGGAAGCAACAGCTGAACTGTGGCAAAAAATTAGCCAAGCTAAAAAAGAGGAACTCGTGATAACAAGTGAAATTAATAAAGAAAAAGACCAGGAAAAAGTCGTAGAGGTTAAAAACAAATTAGAAAGTTTATATAACAAATAATCAATATGGGAGTAGATTATGAAGCAGTCAATAATGTTGAATTAGCAGCTAATGGGGCGCCAGCAGAACATATTACAGATTTGTCGGCCGTGCCAGAATCTTCCAAAGAAGCAATTTTAAAGGCGAACGAAGTTAAGCAGCGTCTGCTTGATAAATCTAAAGGAGTTGAGGGTGTAAACCAAGAAAAACTCCTGAAACTAGCGGAAGATATTGAATTCACTCAAAACCAACTAGAAATTCTGTCTCAGGCTTTGATTGAATCTTGCAAAGAGCTGCCTGCCGAAATTGAGCAAGCAGGTAGAGATTTGAAAACTACCTACGAATACAAAAACACCGAAGCAGATAGCGCTAGACTTGAGAAGTTAGGACCCAATAAAAAAAGGGCCCTGTATTTTACATTATCTTTACTGCAAAGAACTTGCAAATATCCCTATATATTAATGGGTTCCATTCCTCACACCGTTATAGCAGGAGAAAACACTATGAAAGTCCCAAACGATTCAGATCTTTCGATTGGTACACCAGACTTAGCTGGTATTTACTCTGAGTTAAAAAAACTTGAAAAAGAAGGAAAGGTAGTCAATTTGGAAATAATACCCTTGACCGATCTAACTGGAGAAAAGGATAATTCTTTTGAAATAAAATACTTTGTTGATACTGGTGGTAGCAAGCTGGAAGAAGTATCCCTATTTGCCAATAATATCAATACCGAAAAAGAAGACAACGGCTTGATAAGCGCAGGATATAAACAAAATGAGGTCAGAATGTGTAAGCTAAAAAATCCCGACAACGATGATGCCGAAGACGTAGTGGCTGTACCGCTAGCTGGCCTAGAATCCAACGATTCACTTTATGCTCAGAATGTTTTGTTGGAAATTTCAACCTTGGATTTCATGAACGCCGAAGAAAGAGATCAAAAATACTCCTGGGTAACTCCAAAGATGCTCCAGAGGTTAGATAACTTGATGCGGACAAATGGAAACAACTTTGATAATGTGATCGAACTACTCAGGAAAGTAAAGGACTCCCAAACAAATGAAGTATACAAAGTACATTTCGAAAAATCATTCAACTACATAGTCTCAATGCGAGAGTATTTGTCTAACCGAAAAGATTTACAAAAAGGAACAGAAACTGGTTTGGCTAGCAATATTTGTAAAAAAGAAAATTTCCCAGAGAAATATTGCACCGAAATGTCGGTAACTTTTATGACAAAGACATTGAAGGTGGAAATGCAAAAAACCTTCAGCCAATTCACCGAGGCAAAGCAGATTTTCGATAGCAACCTTGAACCTGGTGAAAAACGTGCTAAAGTACAAGAAATTTATGAAACAATTGCTACATATTATGAGAAATATGATATGTACTTTAAGAAAATAAATATGGACGATCCGCGGGATGTGACACTAGCCATAGGTGCGCGTGGTATGGAACATGACTACCTCTACCCAGCTGCTATGGGTGTGATGGATATGTTAGAAAAATTAGAAAATAAGAAATAAACAAATGCCAATAAACTTCAATAAATTTGTAGACGCAAGGGCTCCAAGCCAAGACAACGCAGGAAATTACGAAAATACAATAAATGTATTTTTGAGTGAACGAAAGATAACTTTGAGTGATGTACACCTAGACCCAACCACAGATGAGTTCAGGGGTTTAGTTCAAGAAATAAAAACAAACCTCACCTTAACAGCAAAAATGCCGGACGCTCTTTTTGTTACTCTATTCGAAAATTTAAAAAACAAATAAGCCTAATCTCCCAGGGATGTATTAAGATTTCAATTTTCTTGAAATCTCCTCTGCGTCTGTTTTGAACATTTCCACCTCTTCGAGCACGATGTTTAGGAAATCAGGTACTTTGTCGAAAAAGAAGTCGAAAAGTTCGTCAGCTTCGACTTTTGAATCTATCAACTTTTCGTACTCATCTAATTCTTCTTTATTGAAAAGCGGTAGGATGCGAACCAATACATTTTTAAATATAATCCCTCCAATCCTTGAAACTGTGCTTTCCCTTTCATCTGCAGACAAAGAATCCAAATTGAAGATTTCAATTATTTTTTTTGTTATTTCTTGTTGCGCTATTTGTGCTTGCATATAATTTATATATTAACTATTAATTGTTACTGGCCCTGCTTTTTTCTATTTTTTTAGCAATCTTTTTTCCTGCTACTTTCGTAACCTTACCAGCTGCGTTACCAGCATCATGTTCGAGAGTCGACAACAGTGTAGGGGCAGCGGGCCCAGACCATTTAACCAGACACCCACCTAGATCAAGGGCGGTTTCTGTGTAATTCCTAACCCAGCGCCAATGTCCGAGCTTTTTTTCAAGTTTTCGGTATTGAAATTCTGTAACTTCTAACACTTGCAACAATTCTTCGGGTGACATGGTCATACTTATATTTGTCGACTCAGCCAGCTTGCCAATTCTACTCTTAACACGAGACTCTAATATCTTTAAAAGTGCTGGGGCAACCTCTTTGGTTACACTAACTCCTCCGCTCAAAAGTGCTGCTGTACCACCACTTATTAAAAACACGAAACCAGTACTCGCAGCCATAGCACCGTATTTGATGACTGCAGGGTTAATCTTTGTCTTTTCTTTGATTAAGTCTTTACCATTATTAAAAACCATCGGTTTTGCGCTAGAATTTTGAGATTCAGTTTGAGCGCTGGAAGGTTCTTCGGAACTGAGAGTTTGATTGTTTGATTCAAAAACAGGAAAACTGGTTTGACTACTTTCAAAAGTAGGAACTTGGCCACTGACAGTTCCAGTGTTTGATTCAAAAACAGGTGCTTCGGTCGCATCAGAGGCTAGAAATTCAGGCGTCTCACCCACAGTTACATTTGTATTTGGTTTATTTTCAGGTTTTTTAAAAAAGATATTTTTAATTCTGTTTTTTATGTCGAGTATCTTGCTTTTATCTAGCAATAAATCAATAGTAGTCTTCACAAAAGAATTCATGCCGATTCGTGATGCTGCTTTTTGAACCATCATGGTGTGGTCTACGATACCCAACTGAGCCCCGATTGCCACCGCCGGCACAGTAATGAAAGACTCACTCGCAAAATAAGCCACGTATTTACCATACGGATGTTCTTTTAAATCTTGCCAGAACTTTTCACCACTTTTATACTTTTCAACCATCACAGGAACTTTTTTGGCTTCCTTTTGGGACTGTAGCCCGTGCTGTCTCTTGGCATCGAAATACTCTTCCATTATTCTGAGTTGAGCCTCCGCCTCTTCCAGCCCTTTTTCTTTTACTTTGGCAATAATTTCTGCAAGCGTACCCTCTTTGTCAAATGGTGGTAAAGCGGTTTCTAAATTATTTGCTTGTTCCTTGTTTTGGGTAGTTGAAATTTCTCCCGAGTTTTCGAGTCCTTCCTCTTTTTTCTTATATCCTAAAAATTTTGCTGAGTCCGGTGCTTCTGCTCCCATGCGGTGTATTATAACATCTTGTAATTAAATATTTGTAACTTATCTATATGTCCAAAGAGAGCAATTTACTCGGATGGTGGTGGCCGTTTATAATCCGCACTTTGTTTGTGGGAACTTTAAAATGTAACGCCACTAGTTCAATGACGCGAGTGTTGGCCATGTTGCGTTCTGCTTTTTCTTTGACCGAAATTTTGAAATGATCTTTTGACTTTTCTTCAAAAGTTTCTTTTCGAGTCCCTGCAATGACGCTGACTTTGATGTACATGAGCCCTATCTGATTCCGGTATCAATATCAAAATTCACGGTTGATGTTTCAAAAGATTTAACTGTCACTGGCTTTTTCTCTCCTTCTCCGATACCAGCTGGAACTATCTGCACAAAGTAATTCCCCGGACCGATAGCCATTTTATAATTACCTTCTGCGTCTAAATGCATTCTTTCTTTTACTGTAACTTTATCTGACATATATATCACAACTTCCCGTGAAGTATAAACTTCTGGCGGGACGTTACACAGCTGACCAGGTCGCTCTACCGGACAAATAGGGCCGATGTCTACATGGCCGACTATATATCCACCAGCTATGCGAGAAGGTGGTTTTACTGAAACTAAAATGGTCGCCGTGGTTTCTGTTGCTTTTTGAAGTGAGAATGTATAGGCCCCTCCTTTACCCACAGTCTTTGTTTTATTATTAGTAGTACCTAATTGGATTTCTTCCGGACCAAAAAAATAATCTCCGCCGTTAACATCTAATACCACCGCCAATTCCCCCGCCCAAATACACTGTACATCAGGTTTACAACGGGAATCATTTATTTCTTTTAATGTAACTTTTAATCCGTCTGAGAAAACAACTGAGTCACCTATTTTATAAGTTAGAGAAGTATTAAATTCTTTTTGAGTAGCAACAGGGGTTGGGGCATCTTTTGGATCTTCGAGAGTTTCCTCAATAATCCGCACAAAAAGATTACCCTCTGCATCCCGACACTGTTCCGGATAACTCTCCATAACTGGGTAACCTGCATTTTTACACTCCTCAAAATTTGTAATCAAAGGTTTCCCTACTTCAGGATCTTTTTTGGGCTTGATAGCTAAAAACCCCGCCGTTAGGAGCATCAGTCCTATAACAATAGTAGCGATTGTATTTTTATTTGTCATTCCTGTAATTATACCCCAAACATAAAAAAAGCCTCATATGAGGCTTTTTTTATCACGCTTTTATTTGATTTATTCAGCGGTTTTTGGTTCTGTTCCTACTTCTACCCCTGCTCCTTCTTCGGTAGCTGGAACCTCAACTGGAGTTTCTTCTCCTGTTTTTACTTCTTCGTTTTCATCTGCCATAAAATTTAAATTAGATTAAGTCTACTAAAATGCGACTATACGCAAGCATAGCATAAACTTGACTATTTAGCTAATATGTTTTTTATTCTAAAAAAGTGATTTTTATTTTACCTTTGTATATTTCTTCAAACTGCTGTAAAAATTTCTTTTTAGCTTCGAGTTGTTCACCTACGGGTACATCACCGTTCTCGGAAACAAACCCAACAAAAGTCCTTTTGGTGATAGTAGTATCACGATGCCCTATAGAAACTTCAAACAATAATCTAGACATGCCTGTTGGTGGAGGAAAATCTTCTGCCCCTTCAAAAAACGCATACTGTTGCAACCGCTCCTCTACATTATCCATAATGCTTTGGTTTTCCATGCGATTATAGGACCCGGGGCCTTCGAGTTCGTTTATCCTCTTTATGAGCCGTGCGAAATGGGTGCCGGGTTTCTCGTCTGAATCAGAAAAAAAATTTTCAAAATACGCATTAAGTACAATTTCTCGTTCGAGGCCAAGGTCTAACAATCGGTCTAAACCTTTTCGTTCAGTAACATAAGAAGTCGAGCCTTTGTATGCTAACTTGTCTTCTTGGTTATCCTTTGTAATTTCATTTGAACCATAGAGTTCTAAGGCGAGCCATTCGGTCACAGCCTCATTAATCCAAAGGTTATGAGTATAAGGCAAACTTGAAAGTGAGTTCAATCTCAAGCCTGACTTTTTAGGAAAAGCACGGATTTCTCCATCAAAATATTGAACCAAGGAGTTTGATTTACCAGATAGTTCATGCATGAACTCGTGGAATAAAACCTTTTTTAGTTGCGGTAATGACTTGTCTTGCAAGTTCTGACTATCAACAGATACCAGGCCCGAACCATCGACGGAACCCAAGGTTGATGAAGACAAGTTGGTTAGACGATCGGACAAAACAACACGCACATGGTCGATTCGTGGCAGAGACTCCATAGCCACCTGTGGCAACAAACCACTCTTTACCGCCTGTGTGACTGCTTCTACAAATTCAGTTTTTGTTTTTTTAGCAAATTGTTCTAAATAGCTTTCTTGTTTCTCGAAAAAGGCCACATGTCTCTCTGTTGCTTTAGCTAAAAAATCACCAGACAGCTTCCGCTCTCTCAAAACACTTACCAGTCCAGCTACAGTGAGTCCTGATAAATCTTCTCCGAAATATTTTTTTAACTCTTCGTTTGTACTTTCGTCAACAAACAAATTATTCAAAACACCGCCTACATATGCTTCAGTTCCACCTGAAACTTGCATCAGTCCAGTATGAACAAAGTCCTCTAGCTCACCAGCAAAGACTTCAAAAGATTGAAGCATGTTCTCATCTTTAATTTTTAAAAAGTGGTCGATGTTTTCCTGGTTTATTAAAATGGTTCCCTTCAGGCCTTCGACATAACCCAGGTCTGGTTTTTCTGAATTTAACTCTTCGTCGATAAACTTTTGAAGTTCAATATTTCTTTTTTCTAATCTCTCTACAGCTTCTTGATATTTATTACTTACCGCGAGCTCGCTCTTGCCGAAAATTCTCGTTTTGTTGGCGTCACGGTTTTTTTCTCTTTCTGACTGGTATATATCGTTCGTTTCAGGTATTTTCTTCTTTATTACGTGTGGTTTTTCTTGTTTTGACATATTCATTTACTTAAGGCACCCTCTTGTATTAGTAGTTTTACTTTAGCATTTTTACCACCACGATTGTAGTCTCCGACCCGACCGTCACTTCGGATTACCCGGTGGCACGGCACCGTTTTGTCGTAGTTACTTTTCATGAAATTCCCTACTGCACGAGATGCTTTATCATTACCTGCTTTTTTAGCGACTTCTTTGTAAGTCATCACCTTGCCTTTTGGGATTTTGCGGACAACATCTAAAACTTTTTCTTTAAATGTTTTCTTCACCATTTTTATTTTTTCTTTTTTTAAACACAATCCCTACCCAAACAACAGCAAGCAAAGAATAGTTGATGATCATATACCACATATTGCTCCACTGGATACCGTACGGAAAACGGTAGTCTGAAATTGGGAACAGAAATGGTGTCGGATAGAAAGCTAATGAATGTGAAGGAATATCGATGAGTATGTGTAGCGCCCAACCGAGAAGTTCGTAGCGTGGACGCTTGTAAAAAAACCAAACAGCGAGAAACACAAAAGCCCAGATAACGAGACTGTGACTAAATTGATAGAGATACGCAGCAATGTCAAAACCCTGTACTTGTATGTGGTGCCTGCCGAAACCACCTTCGTAGGCAGGATTAAAAAGTAAGTTATAAATTCCAATAATAAAAGGAATAGTGAAAGCAAAAAAGTCTGGAAAAACTCCCCAGAATCCAGTCCAAAGAGGGCTTATCCGTAATTTACCTTTACTAACTTTATTCGCTCCCCTTGCCCCCGCATTGGCCCAAAGTGTGTGTGCAAAAATATCCATATGTTTTTATTCTAGCATTTTTTATATTTTATACATCTGTCGAATTTCGAGATGGCAACACCTTATCATAAAAAAACTCAGAAACGCCCAGCAGTCAAAGACCACTGGGCGTTTTTTTCTTTTTCAGTCCAAGCAATAAAAGTATTAACTCAAGAACTTTTATCGTCGTCATAGTTTCTGTAAAATTTATAGCGTTCGTAAAAGCTTTTTGAATAATCAAGAGCCCAACAAGACCAAGAATAAGTCTTGTGTAATCTCTATCAAAAGTGCTTGGGTTTGGCAGAAACCAATTTCTTGAACGTTTAAATAAAAACAAAACAAAAACATAAAACGTGTTTATCATTATCATCAACCCAACGAGTTCAATAAATTCATCGTCATCAAATCCACCAAAAAAGTGGAAAACTGGAATTAGACAAATAATAATTGAACGATAGATGATAATTTCAAGAACTGCTTGATATCTGAAACTTGAATACCTGTTCATGGTATGTAAGTTTAAATGTGAGGAGCAAGATTGCTTTTTTGTACTATGCAACATTTACAATGATTTAGCAAACAAAACACTAAAGGCTTTATCCAAAAAATCTAAACCCTCGGAAGCTCTGTGCGAACTTCCGAGGGTTTTTTTACTTGAAGTACTTTTTGGTTTTCTGTAAGTTTAGAAAAACACATAGCGCTAAAAGCGCTAAAAGTACGAGTCCAGGCGGGATTTGCATAGCGTCTTAGGTTTAGTTAAGAAATTGTTTCCAAGATGATAATACCTTAGAAAAGTAACACTGTCAAGACTAACAAAAAAACTTGGTTAAAACTTTTATATCTCCAAATCAAAGAATACTGGGTAGTGGTCCATGAAATGACTCCTCTTTTTCAAGCAGGTAATGTTGCTTATTTTTAGTTCGCTCGAAGTAAAAACCTTGTCTAACCCCGCACCAAAGTATGAAGTGGAAAAAAGATTCTTTGACCCATCTTTCAGAGATTTACCCAATACCGCATATGCTTCCCTGTCTTCCTTGAAAAGAAATTTTGTCCCATGGGACCAGATATTGGTATCGCCTAAAATGATTACTGGTTTTGTTCTTTGTGATATTTGTTCTAGCAAAGTAGCGTCCTGTAACCTTTTGGCGGGCGAAAAAGAATGCAGATGAACCGGTATGATATTAAGACCTGACAAGATTATTGATGAAAATTTGTCTAACTCATTGAGCTCGAATGGAATCCTACTAGCTACCAATATCGCATGATCGTGATACCAAGGACTGATGAAGCACTGATGCGGATAATTTTTCAGAGCTTCCACGTATTCCGTGTCCTCTGTTTCATGGAATTCCTGCAGGAACAATACGTCCGGATTTATGTCAGTAATAACTTTTGAAACAAAGTTGCCTGTTAAATGTGGCTGGAAATATTCATGCTCTATTTCAAAACCTTTATACTTCAAATGTAAGTATTTTGCGTATTTCAAAAAAGAAAAGCTACCTATGTTCCATGTAAGGACGCGGATCATTTTATTTTAAAACTAATTTTTAATACATCCCCTTCCCAGATGTTTTCCTTTTTTCTGACGCTGGCTTTTATCGACAGCAGGTACGAAGCTGAAAGTTTGTGAGGGAAAAGCGCTGTGTCCCAACTCGTTTTACCCACCTTGGCGGTTATATATACGAATCCTTTCTTGTATTTATTCCGAATCTCTTCTGAAATCTTTTTATCGATATTCACAAAATGCCACCCCGCATCCCCGGGCCAACGCCACACCTTCGCTTCGATTTTAAAATTCTTTTTCACTACAATTTATTTCTTATTCAAATATTCCAACCTTACAGGTTCTGGAAATTTCTCTATCGCATAGCGGAGCATGGTGCGTGGGAATGTGGAGGCTTTCTTGTCCAAGTATTCGCGCAGTCTTTTTTCGTCTTTCTTGCCAGCTTCACGGAGCATCCAGCCACAAGCTTTGTGAATCAAGTCGTGGGTATGCTTGTCCAAGGTGTCTACTATTTTGTAAGTCCAATCCAACTCCCCTCTACGAATGAATGCAAAAGTCGCCACTATCGCAATACGTTGCTCCCACAAGTCTTTGGAATGCGAGAGCGAGAGTAGTACCTTTCGGTCTTCTTTTTCCGCCAAAAAATCCCCTAGTATCTGATGTGCCGTCGAATCCACCAAGTCCCAGTTGTTCACATGTTTAGTATTCTCTAAATAAAATTTCACTATATCTGCTTTCAGTTTTTGATTCAGCTCTTCTTTTGCTTTTTTGTACTGGGCAACTAGGATCAAAAGCCCCACCAGCCTGACTTCGTGAACTTTGTTCTCGAGTAGTTTCAAGATATCTTTTCTGGGTATCAGGGCGTGCTTGTCGGCAATTTTACGGGATGTGGGTACATCCAGCCCCCAAAATATATCCCCCTCGCCATACTGTCCTTTACCCGTCTTGAAAAACCTAGACAGCACTGCGCCTTCCTTTTCGTTTCGATACCTTTTTATTTGTTCTATTATTTTCTGGTCCATATATAAGCTATTGTAGCAGTATATGTTAAATACAGTTTATTTGCATTTTTGCCCAAAATATGGGATACTCTCCGCATGGATTTGGTAATACAAATTCTGCCTTACGCGCAGATAATACTTTCAGTCATATTGGTCCTCTCTATTCTCCTCCAACAATCGGGGGCGAGTGTTGGTGGCGCATTGGGCGGTGATACTGGGTCTTTTCACAGTACTCGCCGGGGATTTGAAAAATTCCTTTTCATCTTGTCTATCGTTTGCGGAATACTCTTTGCTTTAACTGCTTTTCTTTCAATTCTACTTGAAGCGAAGGTTTAAACCGCGTACTACTCTTAAATCATGCAAAATTTATATACTCTCATACGTAATTGGCGTTTGCCCGCCCGTATCAAAGGAGCCCTTTTCCGTTTTTCAAAAATGGAATGGCGTATATTCTTTATACTCGGAATACTACTAGTTGTGGCTACCTTGGGATTGCTTCATCAGGTTAACAATGCCTTTATGACCGAAGTTCCTATGCGTGGTGGAAACCTGACCGAAGGAGTTTTGGGTACCCCTAGATTCGTAAATCCAGTATTAGCTTCATCTGACGCAGATCGTGATTTGGTGGCCTTGGTCTACGGAGGACTCCTCCGTAAAAATTCTGATGGTAGCCTGATTCCAGACTTAGCAGAAAAGTATGAAGCATCAGACAACGGATTAGCTTATACTTTCACCTTGAAGGAAAAAATATTTTTCCATGACGGTGAACCAGTCACAGCCGACGATGTGGTGTTCACCATAAACAGTATCAAGGATCCAATTATCAAAAGTCCGCGCAAAGCAGCCTGGGACGGAGTAAACATAGAGAAGATAGATGAGAAAACCGTCAAATTCACTCTCCGTCAGCCATACACTTCATTTTTGGAAAACGCCACCATCGGCATCATGCCAGCGCATATTTGGGAAAGTTCACCCATCGAACTAAATGAAGCAAACACCGAAGCCGTCGGCACCGGACCTTTCAAAGTAAAAAATGTAAACAAACTATCCTCTGGTATTATCGATGAATTTAAATTAGAAAGTTTTGACAAATTTACTCTTGGTAAACCCTATCTGTCTACTATGACTCTACATTTTTATCAAAACGAAGAAGATTTGATAAACGGACTGAATAATGGTGAAGTCGCACAAGCATCTTCTGTCTCACCCAAAGAAGCCGAGAAACTACAAAATGAGGGCCAGTCAATCGAATCTCTGCTTCTACCACGAGTTTTCGGATTATTCTTTAATCAAAATCAAAACCAAATATTCACAGATAAAAGTGTCGTCAAAGCTATAAACATGGCAATCGACAAAGAATCAGTTGTGAGTGAAGTACTTTCAGGTTATGGTGCACCGATAGATGATCCCCTACCTCCAACCACATCTGAATATTATAAAATAGGTGGCGAGCACAAACTGACTCGCGAAGAACGACTAGAGAAAGCCACAGAAATATTGAAACAAGGAGGTTGGACCAAGAACGAATCCGGATTGTTAACGAAAACAACAACCGACAAAAGTAAAAAGAAAAGTACATCACAAATTTATTTCTCAATCTCAACCAGCAACGCACCCGAGCTAGCCCGTGCCGCCGAGATCATCGCTAGCGAATTGGGAACCCTGGGTATGACGGTTGAAGTGAAAACATTCGAAACCGGCAACTTAAACCAGATAGTGATTCGACCCCGCAAATACGATGCCCTCTTCTTTGGACAAATTATCAATCATGAATCAGACTTGTTCGCTTTCTGGCACTCTTCCCAGCGTAAAGATCCAGGACTCAATGTGGCCATGTACGCCAATGCAAGAGTAGACAAGATACTGGAGGATGCTTTCGTAGCTACCAAAAAGGAAGACCGAGTTAAAAAGTACGCTCAGTTTGAAGAAGAAATTAGAAAAGACATGCCAGCAGTTTTCGTATATAGTCCAAGCTTTATTTATGCCGTTTCGTCAGAACTTCACGGATTTACTTTGGACCATATTACCTCTCCTTCAGACAGGTTTGGAAGTTCATATTTGTGGTATACTAGAGTCGACCACGTTTGGAAAGTTTTTGCTCCTAAAGATACAGAGCCGAAATACTAGAAACAAACGAACTCTTAATTAATAGTTTAATAAAAGTAAGAAGAAAAAGGATGAAAAAGAACAGATTATCTTTCAGTGCGGTTAGTATTGATACAAGCAAGTCGGAAGACAACAAACACAGAGATTTTAGACCAGCACACCGCACAGCTAGTGGAGTACCGGGTGATGCCAACCAAAGTAAAAAAATGAAAAGCTCAACTTTTCAGTATTCGAAGTTTGGCAAAAAGGGTCGTGGTGGACCACGCAAGTTTGGAAACGCTCCAATGCGTAGAACAGACAGCGTCAACGTTCCCCCACCAACCCCTGGAGTAATACGCATAATTCCACTCGGAGGTGTCGAAGAAATCGGAAAGAACATGACCGCTATTGAAATCGGTGACGACATTATCGTTGTCGACGCGGGTATGCATTTCTCTACCGAAGAAACACCTGGAGTAGACTACGTTATCCCGAACACGACCTACCTAGAAGAAAGAAAAGACAGAATAAGAGCTATGTTTGTAACCCATGGACACTTAGACCACATAGGAGGTATTCCCCTTGTACTATCCCGTATCGGCAACCCTCCAGTTTACTCTAGAAACCTTTCCATACTGATGATGCGAAAGCGTCAGGCAGAATTTCCACAGTTACCAGCAATGAAGGAAAACATTGTTGAAAAAACAGACACCATCACCTGCGGTAAAATCAAAGTTAGATTCTTTGGAGTTACCCACACCATACCGGACTCATTGGGAATAATCATAGAAACAGATCATGGATGGATAGTAACCCCAGGAGACTACAAATTGGACCAAGTTGATGGCATCGTATCCAAAGAAGAAGAAAAAGAATATTCGATTTTTGATAATGCAAAGGTGCTTTTGTTACTAACAGATTCTACCAACATCGAAAATGAAGGCTACTCTCTACCTGAGATAAAAGTACACCAAGGGTTGGAAAATTTAATAAGAAAAATAAATGGACGCATCATCATCGCTGCTTTTGCCTCGCACATCACCAGACTAGCTTACGTGGTTAAAGCTGCCGAAGCATTAGGTAGGAAAATAGTACTAGACGGACGATCCATGAAGACAAACATCGATGTAGCCATAGAAGCCGGCTATTTCGAACCGAAAAAAGGAACGATCATACCGATTGAAGAAGCAGACAACTACCCTCCGCACAAAGTGGTTATTTTGATGACCGGTGCTCAGGGCGAGGAATTCGCTTCACTTAATCGCGCAGCCAACAAATCTCACACTAAATTCCAACTCCACAAAGGTGATACTATCATTCTCTCTTCTTCTATCATTCCTGGAAATGAAAGAGCAATCGAAAGAATGAAAGACGGCTTGGCCAGACAAGGAGTTAAAATAATCGGCTACCGAACCCCAGGTGAAGACTATGTTCACGCTACTGGTCACGGAAACCAAGAAGACGTAAAATGGCTACACCGAAAAACCCATCCAAGATTCTTTATTCCTATTCACGGCAACCACTATCGTTTAGTTCTCCACAAAGAACTAGCTATGGATTTGGGAATGCCCGAACAAAATATTATAGTTCCTGACAACGGTTCTATCATAGAAATCTCCCCCGATGGAGAGAAAATGTATTTACGGAAAGAAAAAGCACCATCCGGACTCATGATGGTAGACGGTGTATCTGTCGGCGATAGTACAGACGTGGTCATCAAAGACCGTCAAATGCTTGCCCAAGACGGTATGTTTGTCATCATCGCGGTGGTAGACCAGAAAACTGGAAAATTGAAAAAGTCTCCTGACCTAATATCTCGTGGATTCGTATACCTCAAAGAAAACCAGGAACTACTACGACAAGTGCGTATTCTTATAAAGAAAAACATCGAGGACATCACCACCAGAAATCCTGGAGCTGATTTAGACTACATCAAGGCCAGCGTCGGGGAAAACATTTCCAAATTCTTATACCAAAAGACATCCAAGCGTCCGCTCGTCATACCGGTAGTACTTAATATATAATACACGGATGAAACGAACAGCAGCCAACAGAAGAATTATTTACCTGGCTGGTTTTTTGTTCTCTATTCCGATTGCTCTAACTTCGTATATCAACTCGAGTTTTCTAGAAACTCATCTGAGTGCAAAAGAAGTGAGCATGCTTTATGTGTTTGCCTCTATCCTGACGGTCTTGGGTATGCTCGAGATGCCAAGGATACTGACCCGATTCGGCAACCGAGTCACCACCCTCGTGTTTTCCTTGTTTTGTTTCTTGTCGCTTATACTACTCGCGTTTAGTCACAACACTGTTTTGGTTACCAGTGCTTTCGTACTCTTCTTTATTACCTCTAACTTTATATTTGCTACCCTAGACATATTTGTTGAAGACTTTTCTAAAAATTCTTCGGTTGGTAAACTACGAGGGCTTTACCTAGTGACGCTGAACGTAGCTTGGGTTCTTTCTCAGACAATCTCTGGATCTATTTTGGCCAAAAGCTCTTATGCTGGGCTGTATTTGTTCGGAGCTATGTTTATGGTTTTGGTTGCAAGTATCTTTACTTTCTCTCTCAAAAGTTTTGTCGACCCGAAATACAAGAAAGTTCCAGTTCTAAAAACAATCAAAATCTTTATCAGGAACAAGAACATCTCTAAAATATACTTACTCAATTTTATCCTAAAGTTTTTCTTTGTTTGGATGATTATCTACACTCCAATACACCTGCATGAACACATAGGATTCTCTTGGCAAACTATTGGTCCTATTTTCACCATCATGCTTCTGCCGTTCGTATTTTTGACCTACCCATTAGGCAGACTCTCTGATAAAATAGGCGAGAAAAAAATGCTAATAATCGGATTTATCATCATGGCTATCGCTACGTCTTTGATACCACTTGTCGAAGTAGCTTCTTTCTGGATTTGGGCAGGTATTTTGTTTGCTACCCGCGTCGGCGCGGCAACAGTAGAGATAATGAGCGAGAGTTACTTTTTCAAATCAGTCAGCGAAGAACACCCGGACACAATATCTTTTTTCCGCAACACTGGCCCGATGTCGTTTATCTTCGCTCCATTAGTCGCCATCCCGATTCTTCTTTTTGTACCTTCGTTCTCTTATCTTTTTTTCGCTCTTAGCGCAGTATTACTCGTAGGCTTATACATAACTCTACGAATCAAAGACGTGAAATAAATCACTCATAAAAAAACAGAAAACCACTCGCGCGGTTTTCGTTTGAGTGGTTTATTCTTCATTTTATGAATACACCCCTTTTTAGTGTGTATTCTATGTTACTGTGCGGGGCTACAATTTTCACGGTCTCCAAGTTGGATCCGTAAAATTGGATTGCGACAGCTTTGCTGTCGCTCAATAGCTCCCAGCTGGCGAAAGCCCTCTCCTCTTCTCTAACCAACCAGTACTCTTGGTTGGGAATGAGATTTTGCACCACACTTTTATGTCCGCAGTGTGCGCGGATTTCGTTTCCGTCTTTCAGACGGAAACTGGCTTTGCTTTGGCTGTTATCGCACAAAGCAAAACCAAGTGTTACTAGAAATCCAAGGACGCAACCCCAGACCTTCTGGTTAAAATTTGCAAAAGGCATAATATTGTAAAATATTTAGTGTGACAATCCTCTAGGAAGTAAAAAACCGCGCAGAGGGTTAGCACCATAATTTCGAAATTATTTAAAAAGAGCAATTGAAACTCCTATATAATAACACACATATGTGCTACATGTCAATGTATATATTTTGAATTTTCTAGGTCTAGTTATCTTTCGCAGCTTCGAGGGTTACATAAACTGTCTTTTCTACACCTTTATGAAGCACCCTGAGGGGCACAACATTACCGACTTTCTTGCCGCGAATAGCCGAAGCTAGGCTCGTATTCTCACCTAGTTTTTGTCCGTCCACTTCTAAAATTATATCGTTTTCTACAATTCCAGCCTTATCTGCTGGACTACCTGGTACCACTGCAAGTTCGTTTGCATTATTACCTGACTTTACTAGAACACCATAATCAACAGTCAGATTGTTTTTTGCTTTCATTTCTGGATTAATGGCTATGTAACGTATCCCCAAATATGGACGGACGATTTTACCCGTGGCCTTAACTGAATCAATGGCACTTTTTACACTGTTGATCGGCAAAGCAAAACCGATATTTTCAGAACCCTGAGCTACGGCTACATTCACTCCTACGACTTCACCTGCTAGGTTAAGCAGTGGTCCACCGGAGTTTCCAGGGTTGATCGCTGCGTCGGTTTGAATAACTTTATCTAAAAGCTCGGTAGCACCTGCGCCATCACCCGCGGTAATAGACCTTGAAAGGCCGGAAATCACTCCTACCGAAACACTGTTTTTGAACTCGGCTAGGGCATTGCCTATAGCGATGACAGTTTGGCCAACTTCTAAACCATCTGAATCGCCAAGCTTGAGATAAGGGAAACCAGAACCCGTGACTTTAATAAGGGCTATGTCTAGGACCTGATCTCTAGCAACAACTTTAGCGTCATACTTTTTTCCACTGTTAGTGTAAACCGCATACTCAACATTGTCCGCACTAACCACATGCCTGTTGGTAACAATCAATCCATCAGAAGAAACAAAGAATCCCGAACCTCCTCCTACTTCTTTTTTCTCGGTACCGTTTTGTCTGTACTGCGGAATATTGATATTAAAGCCAGGTAACAGATCCCCAAATGGGTTCTGTTTTTGACTTGGGTCATTGTACACTTCATATTTCGGAACTTCTTTGGTAATGATTATCGAAACCACCGCCGGGTTGGTTTGCTTTACTGTGTCAATAACTGTGTTTTCTTTCTTCTGGTCTAAGTTCTCTGGTTTGGTATCTACAATTTCTGCAATCAAGTCAGTAGTGACTTCCTCTGGTATTTTTACATCGGCTGGAAGCTTTGACGCCACAATACTAGTACTTTTCAAATATTCAGTAGCAAAGTAACCGAAAATCTGGGCCCGAAAATTCCAGACACCTACCCCAACCAAAAACACGGTTACCAGAGATGAAGTAATTCCAACCATCAGATACCGTGTACTCACGTTTAATTTGATATTAATTTTTTGGTTAAAAAACCCTTTAATTTTTTGTTTAATTACGTCTTTCTGCATTTTTTTATGTGTTTAAATGATTAATTAACGACCCAAAAACATATCTATTATATCCAAAAAAACAAACCTGCAAGCCGTATTTTTCCACTTACACAAAGAAACCCAACATTACCGCTGTTACATTAACAACGGAATGCCCAATACAAACTAAAAGGAAGTTGGGCTTGTACAAATATACCATCGAAGACAACATTGAACCAAAAAAAGAAAATAGGAGTACTGTCGGGGGTACATCGTAGATAATATGCATGAAGGCAAAAACAAGCGCACTAGTAAGAATAACTAAAGATTTTTTGTTTAGAAGTATGGAAAGTCTTTGGAGTAGAAACACCGAGAAGGCAAACTCCTGCAGAACCGACATGGGTATAAAAAACAGCAGCCGGTGAATAATTGTCCTCGTTGTTAGCACGTCGTTAATAGAGAAATAATATTCAAACATGAATAAGGCTACCATCAACAAAAGCGCCGATGCTGCATAGTACGGCCAACCACTTTTAATATTGTCCGTCCGAAGACCCATATCATGGTGATCCCATTTTTCCGCACGAACAATGCTATATATTATCAAAGCAGAAGCTGCAAGTAGAAAGAATTTGGATTCGTTGCTGATTAGTCCATAATAAAGCAAAAATATCGGCAATAAAAAAATAAGTACTACCTGAATTAATACAATTAGCCGCCCAGGATGACTTAACATTTACTTATTTTACCACAATAGTCTAGTTGCTCAAGTTAGGATCTTTAAATTTTTTATTTACGGGCTTCCATTCTACGAAATTTCCAGCCTGCCTCTCGATTAAATCAGTCGGACGCAGATTTTTGAGTTGTTTTTTACTTACTACGCTATGGTGCTCCATTTTATCGAGTACTTCGTCTACCTCCCACAGATCTTCTTTTGAATACACCCAGTCAGCTTTCAGTTTATTTAGGTTGAAAGGATTTGAATAACTGCGCATAGTTTTTAAGCCATTTTTATTTAGAAAATACTCATGAAAATATGACATGGCGAGCTCACGGATACTTTTATAAACAGGATCACGGAAACGCAGACAATAATGATTGGTCTTGGAAATAGCCCCCCAATAGCCATCAACTTGAAAAGGCGCCACCACATGATCGAAATCATTCTTGGTAGCTTTGAGGTGCATTACCAGAGGTTTTTGTCCGTGCAAAGACAAAATATATGCACCCAGAAGGGCTCCTTCGAAGCAATGGATACTGCCTGTTTCAACCGAGGAAAATGGAGACTTTATGGTGTCGTGACCCTCCTCTTCAAAATTAAAAGGAAGTTTATTCAGATAGCTCTGAACTTTGGACGGAGTATTCAGTTTCTTGAAAATTGCTTGATCTTTTTTAGAAAAACTTTGCATTTGTATTAGTCACGCTTTCCGTAGAAATGTGCCACGACTACTACCATAAGCAGTCCCATAATCGCTGCCAAAGAAAGTGTCGGAATAGAAATCAGACCACCGAACTCATATACCAGTTGTTGATAGCAAGATACACCCGAAGCATCACAAGGCAGGTTGCCAGTGTCAGCAAAGTAATACATCAAGTTATGGTAAACCGACAATAGAAAACCTAGGAAAAGAAGTGGGGTTACATAATGTATTACTTTCCTGTCCCGAGACCACAGCGCCATACCGAAAAGTATGACCTGAGGATACAAGAAAATACGTGCCCACCAGCACAGATAACACGGTGCAAAGTTAATTACTTCAGAGTAGATAAGAGAAAATACTGTTCCAGAGAGAGAGATGAAAAATCCGAGCTCGAGAAAATGCTTATCGATAAAACCAAGAAAATTATTCTTCTTTGGTCCAAAGAACAAAATAAAGAAGGTAACAAAAGAAGTTAGTACCAACAATATAGCACCTACTCCTAGAACCAAATTGAAATAGTGTATTGTTTCGTAGCTCATATTATTCTGCAGGTATTACACAACCGGTTTTTTCGGCCAAAGCTTCGAAGGATACTTCCCCGTTTAGACGAGAACCATCAGCAAATTCCCAGGTTGGATATCCCTCTATGTTTTTATCCATACAGATTTGAGTTTGAGAATTTCCGTCTGGGGTTGAACATTCAACATATGGAAGTAGTTTAGCCGAAGATCCAAAAAGCTTCTTCTGAGATTGGCAGTGAGGACACCAAAAGGCACCATAAAACACTGCCCCTTTGTCCTTGATACACATAGCGAATTCGTCATATTTACCAGGTCCACTAGCTGTAGAACTAGCACCTACCCCAGAAACCACCGAAACTATTGTACCTACAATTAAAAGTAGTATCACCCCAATAAAAATCTTTACATTCGTGCTCGTATTTTTCATATATTGTAATTCTACAAGTATTTAATGCTTAAATCAACACAGTTAATTTTGGTACAAAAATAATAAGCCCGACAATAACAGCGAACAGAACCGCGAGCAAAACCGCCCCAGCAGCGACGTCTTTGGTGTCGCGAGCATATGGATGATATTCGGGAGAAGTTAAGTCGATGTCAATTTCGATGGCAGTATTAATTGTTTCAGTTACTAACACAAATCCGATAGCCAATACAACAAAAAGCCATTCTATGGTTGAGATACATAAAATAAAACCGAGTGCAGCAACCGCGACGGTAAAAAACAGATGTACCCAGATATTGTGGGTTGTCTTAAAGACAATACCCAATCCTCGCCAGGCATGATTGGCACTACGTAGTCTGGATATTAATGAAAAACGCTCAGTTTCTTTTATGGATTTATAATTTTCTTCCATTGGGTACTACTAAAACTATCTTTTGATAATAACACCGTTATCGAGCTCCACTACACCTTCAGAACAACCAGCCAGACTGTTGGCCTTAGCTCTGGTGGATTTGTATATGTAACCAGTCGGAGTAGTGATACCCCAAGGTAGGAGTATGTCAGTAATATACTTGGCTTGAAAATTCTTTACCGCCTGAAAACTCAAAGGTCCAAATTTACCATCAATAACCAGACCAGCATTCAACTCGTTATTTAGAAACTTTTGCCACCTCTTTGCTTCATTTGTGTCATTTACTCTTGAGTTAAGTTTTAAATACTGAGTAAAATGTGGGCAGAAAACTGGATTGGTATCTACGAAGGTATTTTGTCCAGCGTTGATCACCGGACACTTGTTCGCTGTGATCGGTGAATAGATAGTGAAAGCAGTACAGCCTTCAGTCGATAGATTTTGATTGTTTGGTTGGTTAGACTGAGTCACGGTAAAGGATGTGATTGTAATTATGTTCGACATGTTGCCGACCGTATCCATAACCTTGATGGTACAGTTTGTATAAACACCGGCGTTTAGTGGTTTGAATATTATATTATTAAATCCAAAATTCGCATGAGTGGTGGTGGACGAACATGCTCCGCCGTATATTATTGTCCCCGCTTCGCTGGAAGTAAAAGTATAGGCCGGGGTCGCGCTCGCATTTTGACCGATGATGCTAATTCCATTTATGAACGGACCTGCATCATCATTGCTGATAACTATAGGCAGTGTCGGCGAGTGACTACTTTCAATGTTGTTTACTTTCTGAGTATAAGTAACGCTGTGACTGTTTGTGGTAAATGGATTTACGGGTGTAATGGTAACTGAACCATTTACACAAGATCCTGTTTGCGGTATTGAAACTCCATCAACATACAAAGTAACCAAGCTTCCTGAAATACAAGCGGTAAGAAAGTCCGGCGTTGCATCGGTTGTAATGTTATCTGTATTACTACTGCCTGTGTCGGTCGCAGCCGTCATGTCAGGTGCAGTAGTTGGTGCTGGTGTTGTATTGGGTGGCGGTGGCGGTGGCGGAGTTACAGTATCCCCTAACCTAGCTAAATGAAAACTATTAGCGCCATTATAAGTGGTAAATCTACCGGCGATAAGGATTTTTGTATCTGTTTGGTGTGCCGTCGAAAACACGGCACTGTTTGTTCCAGTAGTAGAATTAAAATTTGTGTCGAGAGTACCATCTGCGTTTACTCTAACAATGTTATTCCTAGCGACATCGTTGTATTTAGTAAAATAGCCAGCGACCATAATCTTTTGGTCTGCTTGCAGAGAAATGTGATGCACTTCTCCTAATACTCCTGTACCTGGATTGAAAGCAGTGTCGAGTGACCCATCAGAATTAAGGCGAGCGATATTATTTCTAGCAGTACCATTATAAGTGGTGAACACACCCCCTACGAGTACCTTGCCATCGGACTGACGAGCGATGCCTAAAATACCTCCATTAGTACCGGTGCCAGGGACGAAGGTGGCGTCTATCGTACCATCAGCATTGAGTCGTGCTATACGGTTCACAACAGTGTTGTCATATTTATAAAAATCCCCGGCGATGATGATCTTGCCATTTGGTTCTATCAAACTGGCATACACTGTAGCAGTATCAGAATCTATCATTCCACTTACCCCACTACCAGACTGAAAAGAAGAATCTAGCGTGCCATCACTGTTTAAACGGAGAATATTATTCTGTGCTATGTCTCCATCGTAGGTACTGAAATGCCCTCCTACGATTACTTTTCCATCGGCTTGTACTGAAACAGTCCTAACGTCGCCATTTAGACCCTGTCCTGGATTGAAAGTAGTGTCGAGTGTTCCGTCTGTGTTGACGCGAGCGATGCGATTACGAGATACGCCATTATAAGTAGTGAAATTTCCGCCAATCATTATTTTCCCATCGGATTGAATAGCAGCTGTCATGATTGTAAAGTTGGCTCCTGTGCCTGGATTGAAAGTAGCGTCGAGTGTTCCGTCGGGGTTTACTCGTGCGATGCGATTACGCGAAACGTTAGTATATTTTTCAAAATCACCAACTATTATTGCCTTACCATCCGACTGCAGATAAACCCCATTAGCGCCACTACCCAAATCCAAACCTGAGACAAAAGTTGTATCCAGGGTGCCGTTTGAATAAGCAAATACACTACCTGAGATTAAAAACGAAAACATTACGAACAAAACAAAAAGATTTTTTTTCATGCAATTTAAAAAATGAATAATGGGTTATTAGGTTAATTGTAGTCGAAAAGCAAAGAGATAGCAAAGACTATTGATATTGAATATAAATCGGCTGTGGGTGTAAATCCATCAACTCTGATGGTGTTAGCATGCGGGCGTTTTCTTCTTTCAAATCATTTTTATAGAAAAGCTTGAACCCCGCGAACTGGACTGGTTGCTTTTGCACAAACTGTTTATAGGTGTTGAGTTTCCGAGCTTGGTGTCCCCAACCATCCATATCCATCACCACCTGCACTTCGGGTCTAAGCTTGATGTTTTTGTAATTCGTTACCATTTTCTCCGTAAAACGATGAATTACCAATATTTTCGGTGGCAAATTATTCGCCGTTACTAAATTAGCCAAATACTCAGAGGCGAAATTTATATCAGTAGCATCAAAAGTACCGATGACGCTGCCTGGACGCTTGCCTGTTTTCATGGAAAACTCTGGGTCAATACCCAGATGCACATTTGGCATTTTCAAATACTTTTCAAAATATGGCAGTTCGCTTTGTAAATCCGAAAGGGATACTTGGATATCAATAAAAACTATTCCATTAATTTTTTCTGCCATAGCCAGTACTTTGTCTATTTCTTTATAGGGCATTCGCGCCTTGTACTTGCCATCAGCTCCAGCGGAGGCTTGAGCTACGACGGCTATGTAGTGAAGCGCTGGTATAACCGGTGTAGCCGGATCGGCTATTTCCCATTTCAAAACTTCTGCATTTAACTTTGAAAGCATTTCAGCCTCAGGATATTCCCCGAGCACACCCATTTTCTTGGAATATAGATTCCCATAATAGGCCACTACTCTATTGAAAGGTAGAATAGCACCGTCTTTTGGATAGGCAGATTTGACCGGCCAACCCGTCGGCTTTACTACTGGTATTGTGGTTTCTTCGATAAAGGTACCATCAGGTTGTTTTACTTTTTTTATTATCGGTTGTGGAGGTGGCGGATTGTTGGCCAACATTGCCATCCTTTTGTCGTAATCCTCTTTGTCTAATGCGGGGACACTTGAAGTATCCATTATTTCTTCTATTTTCTCTTCTGCTTTATTGATCAGTGCTTCGCCGTGCTCGTATGAGACATTGCTCAGCGTCGCTGGAGCAATCAGAAAAACAAAAAGTAAAAAAATGGCAAAGAATAAAACCACCCAGAAGTGTATTGATTTATGGGCTCCTTTCATTGTGTCTTTAAGCTTTTCCATTCTTTGAGTATACCCTGCACTGAATTTTAAACAAAATTTTATGTTTTAGAATACCACCACCCCCCTACTCATCGGCCCAAAGTACCCAGCAGCCGGAGTAATCTTGTTCGCCTTCTGGAACTTAATCAAAGCAGCACGAGTTGCTTTACCAAAGACTTCTGTCTCATTACCAAAGGATCCTGGACCACTTAGGGATACAGTGAATCCTTTTTGATTTAAGTATTGTTGTAGCATTTTAACTTCTTTGTCTTTCATGCCTAGCTTTAAGTCTTTGGTGAAGGTGAATTCACTTGCTCTTGGTG
>JAGOSH010000009.1 GCA_018062425.1 Minisyncoccota bacterium
TACTCAAAATGGAAATCGGTATTTTTTTGTTCAACCCTGGTTTTAAGTAACTGATAATTTTTCAGCTCCGGATCTTCCGCAATTATTCGGGTAGCTTCGGTCCGCGCGGCTTCAACCATTTTTATGTTTTTAATAGCTTCCATACCCAGGTCAGAGATGCCCCATTGTTTGGTCCCACCGAGTTCGCCGGCACCGCGTAGAGCCAGGTCGAGTTCCGAAAGTTCGAAACCGTTTTTGGCAGTTTGCAGGGCTTTGAGCCTGCTCATCGTCTTTTCAGTTTTAGCAGAGGCAAACACATAACAATATGCTTGGTGGTTACTTCGGACTACTCGGCCACGAAGCTGGTGAAGCTGGGCCAGGCCAAAACGCTCCGCTCCTTCGATGATGATGTTGGTGGCGTTGGGTACATTCACTCCAACTTCAACCACAGAGGTAGCTACCAATATGTCTATCTCATGTTTGGCAAATTGTTCCATCACTTCTTCTTTCTTTTGTTTTGACATTTTGCTGTGCAGGATACCTATTGTGCCCTTTGGAAAAACTTCTTTCTTTAGTCTTTTGGCTTCAGTGGTGACTGACTTCATTTCTATACCGGACTCCTCATCATCAGCAATCCGAGGACAGATGACGTATAGTTGCCGACCGGATTCGAGTTCTGATTTTATTTTCTCATAAGTTGCGTCGCGTTTATCTGGAGTAACTATTTCGGTGATGATGGGCTTGCGACCGCTCGGCATTTCGGCAATCAAAGACAGATCCAGGTCTCCATAAATAGTGAGCGCGAGTGTCCGGGGGATGGGGGTTGCAGTCATGGATAATAGATGTGGCGCAACGTTGTCTTTACGCACCAGTTTCCGCCTCTGAGCTGTGCCAAATCTGTGTTGTTCGTCTATCACTACTAGCGCCAAGTTTTTAAACTTAACAGTTTTTTGAATCAGGGCATGGGTGCCGATGAGTATTGGTACCTCTCCATTTGCGACCCATTTCAAAAGTTGAGCGCGGGATATGTCTGTCCAAGATTTCGGATTTATTTTCGAAGGGAATTTACGGCACCCAGAGCCAGTCAAAAGTCCGACGTTGATACCTAGGTATTCAAAATATTTAATGAAAGATTCAAACTGCTGAGTGGCTAGTATCTCGGTCGGAGTCATGTAGGCCACTTGCAAGTTTCCGAAACTCTGATTGTTTGGACGAGTGGAAACCGTAGCAAAGGCTGCTGCCGCAGCCACCAGAGTTTTACCCGAGCCGACGTCACCTTCGAGCAGTCTGGACATGGGCTGGTTGCGCTTCATATCAGACAAAATGGTTTCGATGGATTTGGTTTGAGACTCGGTAGGTTGGAAAGGGAAGCGCCCTAGGAATTCGTTTACATTAGCTTCATTTATTTTAAAACTCTTGTACTTGCTGTATTCATGCTTGTCCATCTGTCGTCCAAGCTGGATGACGAAAACTTCTTCGAAAGCAAAGCGTTTGCGGGCAGCGACCGCGTCGGACTCTTTGCGCGGGCGGTGGATCCAAACCAAAGCCGTACCAATAGAAGGAAGGTTGTATTTATTTAAAATTTCTTTGGGTATGTAGTCTTCGACTTCATCTAGGGTTTTGTCTTTTAGAATTTTCTCTATTGCATGATAGATAAATTTGGAACTAATACCTCGACTTTCGTGGTATACCGGGTAGGAGAGTCCTGTGGCACCACCACCAGTGTCAAACAATGAATCATGCACGTCTATGGCCGACCCTGCGGTGCGTTCAAATTCTGGGTTGGCTAGATATGTGCCACTTTTGCTTTCGGTAACCCTGCCGGTCATTTTGACCACTTCGCCATTTTTGAGCATTTTGGCCAGGTAGGCTTGGTTAAACCAGATTATTTTTATCTTGCCACTCATGTCCTCGATGTAGCCTTCGGCCATGGGTATCTTGGACTTCCAAGCTTTCTTGGTCTTGAGTCCAGAGACTTTGCCGAATACAGTAGCTGTCTCACCAGGGGCCAGGTCTATTATTTTTTTGACTTGGCTTATGTCGCTGTAGCGGACAGGGAAGTAGAAGAGTAAATCCGCCACCGAAAAAAGGCCAAGACGCGCAAGTGCCTTTTTTGTACTTTCGTCCAGACGAAAGTGGTTTTCTAGTTTATCTGCTAGTTTCATTTTAGCCTAAGATTGCTTTGACCTCGTCAGCCAATTGGTCGAGAGTGAAATTTGATTTAACCATGAATTCACTGATGCCTAGTTCTTTTGCTTTCTCGATGTCTTTTTCTTCAGACAGGTTGGAGAAGACGATAACAGGGGTAGATGAAATTTCAGGAGTAGCACGAATCTTGCGTAATATTTCGAAACCGTCGACATCTGGGAGCATGAGGTCGAGCAGAATCATGTCGATCTTGATTTTCTTGTCGATAATACGAAAAGCTTCGACACTGTTTCCTGCAGTGTAGACATCGTATCCTTCCTTCTTCATCTTCTTGGCCTCGAGGCCTTGGAGGAAGTTGTCGTCTTCAATTATGAGTATTGCGCGAGCCATATTAGCCAATCAACATTTTTATTTTTTCGATCAGTTCGTCCAGAGTGAAGTTGGATTTAACCATGAAGTTGGATATGCCCAAATGGTTTGCTTCTTTCACATCTTTTTCTTCGTAGAGGTTGGAGAATACAATTACTGGCACTTTGCCGATGACTTCGTCTTTTCGGATGTTCTTTAATATTTCAAAACCATCAACTCCTGGTAGCATGAGGTCTAGCAAGACCAAGTCCACGGCGCCTTTGGCATCCGCTATCGCCTTGAAAGCTTCGTCACTATTCGCTGCTGTCAGAACCTCATAACCCTTCTCTTTTAATTTCTTAGCTTCCAAGCCAGAGAGGAAATTGTCGTCTTCAACTACAAGTATTGTTTTTGCCATATGGTAATTATACTAATTATAAGACTGAGCGCAAATGGCTATTTGTTAATGGGTAAAGTAAAGAAAAAAGTGGTACCTTCGCCTGGGTTGCTTTCGAACCATATTTGACCGCCATGGTCTTCTATGATTTTTTTGCTGGTGTACAAGCCAATACCCGAACCGACTATTTCTTTCTTTTCTGCTTCGGGATCTCGGTAGAATTTTTGGAATATTTTACTGCGACCACCATCGGAGATACCAACTCCGGTGTCTTTGACTGAAACCTGGATCATGTGGTCGAGCTCTTTTAGGGTGATGAATATTTTGCCATGCATATCGCTGTACTTTATGGCGTTTTCAATCAGGTTTTGTATTACCACGCGAGCTTTGTCTTTGTCGGCGCTGGCGTTGTGTGTTCGTTCTGGTTTAAGGAATATGATTTCGACACCCTTGGCGTAGGCTTCGCCAGTGAAGTCGAACAGGACGTTGTTTATGAGTTCCGCTAGGTCAACTTTTGTAAAAATATATTTCTTGTCCAGAATATCCTCTGTTTTGTTCACTAAAAGTAATTCACTGACTACACCGATGGCTCGGTCGTTACCTTCATAAGCTTTGCGAATCAAGTTTTCTTGTTCGGGGTTCATTTTGCCCACGTCGCCATCTAGGAACATTTTGATGATCCATTTCATAGCGGAGAGGGAAGTGCGGATTTGGTGAGCGGCGATGGAAACAATGTCGGACTTAACCGAGCAGATTTCTTTCAACCTCAAATACTCTTCTTGGAGACCCTTTAAGTCGAGGGCCGTCAGATCTACGTCTGTTTTGTTTGTTTCTCCGTCTTTATCCATTAGAGTTTATTATACATCATTTTTGGCGGAGCCGGAGGGATTCGAACCCTCGAGGGGTTTTACCCCCTGCCTCTTTAGCAAAGAGGTAGATTAGACCACTCTCCCACAGCTCCTTTGTGTGCACTGCTAAACACAACCACTTTAACATAATATGATTATTTTTTCATTTTACAGAAATATCACAAATCTAAAACAACAAAAAATACGAAACCACGTGATAGTGCGTTGTCGTACTTCTGTTTCCCTTAAAAATATTTTATTCTCCTCTGCGCACCGCCCTGACTATAAAAATCAAGACTACTGCACCGAGTAAAGCCACGAGAAAGCTATACAGACTAAATCCACGTACACCCTGTTCTCCGAGTCCACTCATAATCCAACCACCGAGAACTGCACCGACTATACCCACTACAATGTTAAGCATAATTCCTTGTTGTGCGTCTGTCTTCATGATAAGCGATGCCACCCAACCAACTAAACCACCAAATATAATCCAAAGTATGATTCCCATAAATTTTTTATCTCGCCAGAGCCTTAGCCCAGGCAAATTTAGTTAAAACTAATAATAAAACCCCTACCAAAAATAGCCGTTTCAGGATCTGAATTATTACTAACCTGGTGATTCGTTTATCTTTGTAAAAAACACATCTTGTTGTATATTGGGACAACGGATGGGTGGCCGAGTGGCTTAAGGCAGCGGTTTACTAAACCGCCGTCCTGTAAAAAGGACCGTGGGTTCGAATCCCACCCCATCCGCAATGAACCGCGAGAATGTCTGAACGACATTCGAGCGGCTTATCATTGCGTGAATGTGGTGGATGAGAAAGCCGCAGGCACGAAGGTGCCGAGGCGGGGTAGCGCAAATTTTCAGCAGAAAATTATGCGTGACCGAATCCCTGCCTACCGGCAGGCAGGCCTCCCCATCCGCCTTTGTCTACCTCGAGCTCGCGAGCGACCGGGTGTATGTTATAATCTGGTTCATGGAAGAAGACAGAAAAAAGAATACGTGGAAGAAGATCTATACCAACCTTTGCAAAAATACTCAAAAACTTTTACAGAAAACAGGCTTGATGAAAAGTCCTGGTCGCCAACCTTATCATGTTGGTTGGTTAACATCGAGCAAAACCCTCGAGGGTCTGCGACTTTATTTGCACAGCGAATGGGGTTTCGGCAAGGCCACTAAGGTTGCCAAAGATAAAGAAGTAGTCCTCTCTTGGGCTAAAATAACTGACAATCACGAAGAATATTTTTTGCGTGTTTACAGAGATGGAGAAATACGCGGGCATTTCGAGAAATTACCGGTAACTGGCGTACTAGAGAAACCTTCTGAAATGGGTGAGAAGGAAGCTAAAGAAGAGTTCCTAAAATTCTTGGGCGAATTTTATGTTGAGAAAAAAACTATTTCCGAACTCAAACCTCTTTCTGGGCAGATCGAACCTGAACCAGAAATCATTTCGTAGCTTTAATGTGCGAGGGTAAAGGCAACGACATCACGGGCGCCAGCGTTTTTCAGCGCCTTCCGTGCTTCCGACAATGTAGCCCCGGTAGTCGTTACGTCGTCGAGTAAAATTATATTTTTCCCTTTGACTTCCGTGTCCGCGGAGACTTCAAAGCTATCTTTCAGATTCAGTAATCTTTCGTTTCTATTTTTGATGTGAGCCTGACGAGGTGTCTCTTTTATTTTCTTGAGCCACATGGTTTTTAATTTAAAGTTTTGATTTTGGTCTAATTTCACAATGGCTTTCGCGACGAGTTCTGTTTGGTTGTAGCCACGTTCACGGAGTCTTGCTTTGGAAAGGGGAATTGGTACGAGTACAGGGTCCCGCCAATTTTTCATCATTACCAGTTCAGATATTTCCTCAAGCATTATTCCGTACACCAACCTAGCAAAGGTTTCAGCCACAGGTTTTTTGTTTTTGTACTTCAAGAGCCACAATGCTTTTTTGATGACGGGGTCGCGATAATCATACAGCGAATACACCCATTCCAGGTTTTCACGTTCAGCTTTGCGTATTTGGAGGGCGCATTTATCACACAGGTAGCTACCGGATTCTCGGCAACTTACACACCGAATCGGGAACAGAAAATCTAGTATAGTATTAATAATCATCATTTGATATAATTATAAAACATTCTGTAAACAATATGGTGAATATTTTCGGAAAAATTTTTGGCATTGGCGGGGGCGGACTCTCAGGATCTTCGGAGAGCGTGATTGGTATCGACATCGGTACTTCTGCCATCAAGGTTGTCGAGATAAAGAGAAAGGATGGAAAAGCAGCCCTGGAAACATATGGGGCTATTTCGCTTGGGCCCTACGCTGGGGTTGAAATCGGCCGAGTTACCAACCTGCCGATAGAGAAAATCGCAGAGGCTTTAACCGAAGTTATCAAACAGTCAGGAGTCACCACACAGAGCGGTGCTATGGCTGTACCCGTACAATCCAGTCTGATTTTCACAATCATGTTGCCATCTCGACTTGAAGGTAGTGGTATGAAATCAATCGTAGAAACTGAAGCTCGTAAATATATCCCAGTGCCCATGGATGAAGTCAGTCTCGATTACTTCGTTTTACCACACAAAGAACTTTCTTTTGAAGAGGCCAACAACCCAGACAGGGTAGATATAGGAGAAAAGACCGAAGTCTTAGCGGTGGCTATTCAAAATGAAGCAGTAGAGAAATTGCGTAACTTAGTAACGTCCTCCAAGCTTGATGTTTCATTTTTTGAAGTTGAGATATTTTCTGCGGTGCGAGCAAACTTTGAGCATGAACTCTCTTTAGTTCTTTTAGTAGACTTCGGTGCTTCGCGTACCAAGTTGTGCCTGGTTGAGTTCGGAGTAGTCAAAAGCTACCACGCCATCAACCGTGGAGGAGCAGATATAACCAACTCCATTGCCCAATCACTCGCTATACCCTTCGATCGCGCTGAAGAATTGAAAAAACAATTCGGTCTATACGAAAATCCAGTTGAAAAGGAGATGGGAAACATCATCAAATCACATATAGACTATATCTTTTCGGAAACCAATAATGTATTATTAGGACACGAGAAGAAATACGGACGCGCTGTTAGTAAAATAATATTTACTGGTGGTGGCGCACTCATGAAAGGGCTCAAAGAAGTCGGCAGTAATAATTTCAAAGCGGAGGTAGAAGTAGGTCATCCGTTTACCAAAATCCACACCCCGGAGTTTTTGAAGAAAGTTTTAGAGACTACCGGACCCGAATTCGCTGTTGCTCTCGGACTTGCCCTGCGAAAATTACAATAGATAGTTTATAATAATATAAGAAGATGGATCAAAATTTTCAAACATCTTTCATACCCAAGAAACCGGTGGTTCATGAGAGGACCGAAGCCAAGCGCCCTACGGGTCTTTTGGTTATTTTTTCAGTTCTAATTCTTTTGTCTGTCTTTGTTGCTTATGGAGGTGTTTATTTCTATAAAAACAGTTTGACCCAAAGCATCACGAGCAAGGAGAAAGCATTGGAATTGGCTCGTAACCGTTTTGAACCTGGGCGTCTGTCTGAACTAAAAACTCTAGACCGCAGAATCAAAGCAGCCAATGGGATATTGGCAAATCACGTAGCTCCATCACCGATTTTCAAAATACTCGAAGCTACCACTATGAAGACCATTCGCTACACCAGCTTTTCTTATGAACTCAAAGAGAACGGCATGGTTTTTGTTAAATTAACTGGTGAGGCCAACGGTTATCGCAGTATTGCCTTGCAGTCTGATCTGCTCAGTGAGAACAAAGACATCTTGGATCCAGTTTTTTCAAACTTGGCTTTGGACACAAAAGGCAGTGTGCTTTTCGATTTAACTTTTTCGGTACAAGAAAGTCTGGTTAGTTACAAAGAGAATTTGACCAAGGGTGCCTATGCAGATGAAGCCATTTATGAACCGGTCGACACAGGAGCGGAAGTTCCGCTCGAGTTAGAGGGTGTTAAAACAAATTAAATGTTTAAAATAATTTTTCCAATCATTGCAATAATCATCGCCCTCACAGGACTCTTTGGTTTTGTTATGCCTGGTTACAAAGAACTGTCTGCTTTGAAAACTAAAGTGTCAGCTTATGACCAAGCTTTGAATAATTCAAGGTCGCTCGAAGAGGAGAGAGACAAGCTAACCCAGAAGTTTAATTCCATTAGTGCGAGTAATTTAGACAAGATAGAGAAATTAGTACCAGACAACGTCGATAATATTCGCCTAATACTAGAGATAGA
This sequence comes from Minisyncoccota bacterium, assembly GCA_018062425.1. Taxonomy (GTDB): domain Bacteria; phylum Patescibacteriota; class Minisyncoccia; order Phycocordibacterales; family UBA9973; genus UBA9973. The sequence goes on from JAGOSH010000009.1 coordinate 7,949, forward strand.
AAAACTAGCTTCACCATACGGCATGGTGCTCAAAGACGTGCACTATGAAGTGGTCTCAAAAGAAGATCAAGCAAACAAAGAAACCCCGAAACAAGGTGGATCAACCAAGAATGCTAATCTAGAATACGGTTCTTGGGATTTGGAGTTTACTACCGAGGGATCATATAGTGATTTTGTAAATTTCGTAGCTGACTTAGAGCAGAACCTGCGCATTGTTGATGTGGTGTCGGTGCAATTTTCTTCCGGTTCAGCTGATGCTACCAACAAAACAGGAGCCCCGAAACCATACAAGTACAAATTTAAAATTAAAACTTATTGGCTAAAAAACTAACATGCAGAGCAAAATCAAAGGTTTAATAATATTTGTCTTGATTGTCGCAGTACTAGCTGTCGGCTATAGCATGTTTATAAAAAAGCCGAAAAACGAAGCCAATCTAGTTTCTGAAACAACCTTACCGTCTGCCACCCCTACGAGTGATCAAACAAGCACCGAAGAAAGCGCCAAACTCGGCCAGGATTTTTTGAATTTACTTTTTAGTCTAAAGAGTCTCAACCTAGATGGAGCTTTGTTTGAAAGTCCGACTTTCGGTTCGCTCAAAGACAGCAGTATCATATTGGTACCAGATGGCACAGAAGGCAGACCAAACCCGTTTGCTCCGATAGGTACAGAAAATGTTGCTTCCTCTGCTCAGATTGTCGACTTCTTGACTACACCAGAAGACGCAGCCGAACCAAAGGACACCTCATTGTCACCACAATTCCCCGGGACTGAAGTAAAACCCGAGACACAAACCGCTCCACCTGCTGGCACGCCGAAAAAGAAAACAAATTAATTGAATATGAGCTTTTTAGATGATTTAGCCAAAAGGGGTCTAATAGAAAAAGACCAAATAAAAGATATAAAAAATGCTGCCGATGAAAAGTACGGTGGTGACGTGGAAACAGTCCTGTATGAACTCGGCCTTTCGGAGGATCAGGTTCTCTTGACAAAAGGAGAATACTACAGCATGCCGGTCAAGAAAATAAACGCCAGAGATGTGTCTTTTGATATTTTAAAGTACATTCCAGAAGATTCTGCCAGACATTATCGTTTTGCGCCGTTCGCTATGGACGCAGGTGTCCTCGAGGTTGGTGTGACTGACCCTGAAAACATCGCAGGACTAGATGCTCTACAATTTATCTCTGCGAAACTAGGGATACCTTTTAAAGTTTTCCTAATTGGAAAAAATGATTTTGAGAAAATCATGGAAAGTTACAAAGGCATCTCGGCTCAGGTTGGAGAAGCATTGAATGAGATAGAAGACACCCGTACTCTCGAAGAGCAAGGCGACTTGAGTAAAGAAATCCAAAACGCCGGGAAAAATGTTCAAGAAAAACTAGTCGAAGATGCTCCGGTTATCAAGATCGTTGCTGTTATCTTACGTAACGCTATCGAAGGCAGTGCTTCTGATATTCATATAGAACACGTAGGGGATAGGGTGAAGGTTAGATACCGAGTTGATGGATCATTACACACAACCATAACCTTGCCGGCAAATGTGCATGCTGGAGTTGTCGCCCGCATAAAAATCTTGGCAAAATTAAGACTCGACGAAAAACGCAAACCCCAAGACGGTGCTTTTAGCACCAACGTCGACGGCAAGAAAATAGATTTCCGTGTTTCTACATTGCCTGGTTATTATGGCGAGAAGGTAGCTATTCGTATTTTGGATTCTGAGCGTGGTGTGAAGAAGATCGAAGACTTAGGTTTATCTAAAACTAATTTAGAAATATTGCGGGACGCCATAAAAAAGCCGTATGGTTTGATTTTGGTCACTGGTCCGACTGGTTCCGGTAAAACAACGACTTTGTACTCCATCATGAATGAGCTCGACAAAGAAAAAAGCAATATCGTCACCTTGGAAGATCCGATCGAATACCATATGCCAGATATAAACCAATCCCAAGTCATGCCCGAGATTGGCTATACTTTTGCTTCTGGACTCCGTTCAATCCTGCGACAAGACCCGGACGTGATGATGGTGGGTGAAATCCGAGACAAGGAGACCGCACAGCTTGCGATTCAGGCGGCGCTCACTGGACACTTAGTTTTGTCGACCCTCCACACCAACAACGCTATTGGGGCGATACCTAGACTAGTAGACATGGGAGTTGACCCTTATTTGATTGCTCCTACTCTTGTTTTGTCGGTGGCTCAGAGACTGGCTCGACTTACTTGTCCAGCTTCTCGTAAATTAGTACCGATTAATCCAGGCCTTAAAATTCAAATAGAAGAACAGTTCAAAGACTTACCCCCAGAGTTCCGCAGTCAGATTGAAATCAAAGAAGAAATGTATGATACGGTACCGTCTTCAGAATGCCCATCTGGTACTCGCGGACGTGTGGCAATATTTGAAATGTTCAAAATCGACAAAGAGATAGAATCAGTGATTCTGAAGAATCCAGTTTATTCAGAGATATACAAAGTTGCCCGTAAAAATGGTATGCTCTTAATGAAGGAGGATGCAATGTTGAAAGCATTAAATGGTGTTGTTCCGATGACCGAGGCGTATCGTTTTGGCAATGAAGGCGAGTAATTGCTCAAAACTAGGTTGAATTATTATTTTATAATATAATAATCGTAATTATGGAAGGAGAGAAAAAGAAAATTCTAATAGTGGATGACGACAGCTTTCTTTTAGATATGTATGCTTTCAAGTTCAGTCAAAACAACTTTGAAGTTTATACTGTGATGGAAGGAGGACAAGCAATAGAGAAGTTGGAGGGTGGGCTATCACCTGACGTTGTCTTGATGGACCTCATTATGCCCGGCATGGATGGTTTTGAAACTCTTGAAAAAATTCGAGATAACAAACTTTGCCCAAGCGCAACCAAGATCATTCTCTCTAATAAAAGCCAACAGGCAGACATAGATCGTGGGGCAGCACTCGGAGTCGAGGGTTATATCGTAAAAGCCAACTCGACACCGGCTGAAGTTATCGAACAGGTTATCAAGATTTTATCCAAAAAAATCACACCACCCACTGCAACATTAAATCAAAACCAATAATTAATTATGGATTATAAAGCAAAGCTCGAAGAACTAATTTTAAATTTGATTCGCGAAGGCGGCTCAGATTTACATTTGGGTGCTGGACGTAATCCAGCTATCAGAGTAGCAGGCGAGCTTATATTTTTAGTGAAACAGCCAGTATTGACCCAAGAAGACATGCTCGGTTTTTTGGATGAGGTTTTGGGCAAAGCTAAGGCTGAAGTTTTCAAGAAAGAACAAGAAGTGGACTTCTCGTATGAATTCAGAGGTGGCGAGTCTCGGCTTCGTGGTAATGCTTTTTTCCAAAAGAGTTTGATTAACTTGGCTTTCCGTTTGATTCCTAAAGTTAAATCACTTGAGGATCTGAAGTTGCCTTCCATTATCTCTGAATTAGCCCGCAAGAAACAAGGTTTCTTTTTGGTGGTGGGTCCTGTTGGACAAGGTAAGTCTACGACTCTTTCTGCTATGATCAATCTGATCAACAAAGAACAGTCTCGCCATATCGTCACCATCGAGGATCCTATTGAATACGTATATACTCCAGATAAATGTATCATCAACCAGCGAGAAGTCGGTATCGATACCAAAGATTTTCATATTGCACTGCAATCAATCTTTCGTGAGGATGTGAACGTAATTATGATAGGTGAGATGCGAACCCCAGAGACTATCTCAACTGCAGTTACTGCGGCGGAGACTGGACACCTGGTTTTGTCGACCCTCCACACCAACAACGCTTCTCAAACCATCGACCGTATCATCGACTCTTTCCCAGGTAATCAACAAGACCAAATACGGGTTCAACTCGCATCATCACTCCTGGGTATTTTCTCTCAGAGATTGGTACCTCGTATCACCGGTGGATTAGTCCCAGCTTATGAATTACTTTTAAATACTAATGCGGTTGCTAACCTGATCCGAGAAAACCGTACTCATGAGATCGATGTAGTCATCGAAACCGGCATGGAACAGGGGATGATTGACCTCAACCACTCACTACTCGAACTTGTCAGACAAGGCGAAATATCTATAGAAAACGCTTATCAATATTCCCTAAATCCAAAGGGACTTGAAAGAATGCTCTAGACTATGCTTTTTAAATATAGTGCTGTTGATGACAAAGGAATAAAGAAAGAAGGGGAGATAGACGCGCCTACTCGGGATGTGGCTATTTCTGGGCTACAGCGCCGTGGCTTTATCGTGGTTTCTATTGTTGAGAGTAAGCAAGGCGGAGCTTTTTTCTCGGGGTCGTTTTTTGAAAAAATTTCCCCACGGGAGGTGGTCATCTTGTCTAGACAGATTGCTACTTTGTTCGGAGCACAGGTTTCAGCGCTCAAAACTTTTACACTACTCGCCTCAACTTCTGAGAATTTGCTTCTTCAGCGCAAACTGGTACAAATCGGAGACGATATCCAAGCTGGTGTTTCCATATCGGGAGCACTCGCCAAACACCCAGAAGTGTTTTCGGAATTTTATGTAAACATGGTCAAGATGGGTGAAGAAACCGGTAAACTCGATCAAACCTTCTTGCACTTAGCGGATTATCTAGACCGACAATACGCCCTAACTTCCAAGACTCGCAATGCGCTGATTTACCCAGCATTTGTTATTTTTACTTTTGTGGTTGTGTTGACCTTGATGTTTACACTGGTTATTCCTAGGTTGGCAACAATCCTAGAAGGCTCAGGACAAACTATACCAGTGTATACTAGGATGATTATAGGTTTTTCAGACTTTCTCTTGAGTTATGGATTTGTTGTTATTATCTTTTTGGTGCTTGGGGCTCTTTGGCTCTGGCAGTTTGCTAAAACTAAAAGAGGAAAAGAATATTTGGACGGATTGAAACTGAGCACTCCAGCAATTGGAAATCTATATAGAAAACTTTATTTGTCCCGAGTGGCTGACAACCTAGATACTATGCTTACCTCTGGTATACCGATTATCCGTTCGCTCGATATTACAGCCGAAGTGGTGACTAGTCCGGTATATCGCAATGTTCTACTCGATGTTGCCAATGGGGTTAAATCCGGTATGTCCTTGTCTTCGTCTTTTGAAAAATACCCAGATCAAATTCCCGGTATCATGGTTCAGATGATTAAAGTCGGTGAAGAAACTGGTTCCTTGGGTCAGATACTCAAAACCGTAGCTTTGTTTTATAAAAGAGAAGTGGATGATGCTGTCGACACTCTAGTCAGCTTGATTGAGCCTGTGATGATAGTGGTCCTCGGTGTTGGTGTTGGGTTCCTTCTTGTGTCTATCTTGGTGCCAGTTTACAACATTGCAGGTGGTATCAGTTAGTCAGTCTGCACGACTCGCTTTGGCCTGTCGGGCAAGTTGTGGATAACTTTATTGTCTCGTTGTTATATAATAGGCACATATAAATTAAGTCGATTTATTTATTATTATTAACGCGCCCCGCGTTTCGGGGCAAAAAATTTAAAACTTTTATGAAAAAATTAGGTCTTAAAAAAGGTTTCACTTTGATCGAGCTTTTGGTTGTTATCGCTATCTTGGGTATTTTGGCTTCAATCGTTTTGGCTTCTCT
>JAGOSH010000006.1 GCA_018062425.1 Minisyncoccota bacterium
TCACAAAAACGCGCATATAAAAAGACTGGACTTCTCCAGTCTTTTTGCGTTTTTGTGAAGACGGAAACATGTTTTTCTAGTAAGAAAAACGGTTGAGTCCGGGGCTGGAAAATTTGTGAGCGACGGCGAACAAATTATTGTGGCTCACTCTGTATTCTGACGAAGAATTATTTGTAGCCACAAGTGAAGACGGAAACGTGATTTCGGACGTTCGACGTCCGAAATCATCGGCTCTCAAAAAATATGCTATAATTACATCACCAATGTTGTTGAAAGCTATAAACGAATTATATATAATTATTTGAAATGACTAAGAATCATAAAGAGGAGTTAGGGCGATCAGTAATAAAGAGAAAGCACGACCAGTACCATATTGTTGCTGCTATTTTTGTGATTGTCTTTTTTATCACACTCGGCACAGTCAGCTTCCATATTTTAGAAGATTGGAGTTTTGCCAAGAGTTTTTATTTCTCTGTCGCGACGCTAACTACAGTAGGGTATGGGGATTTGCACCCGACTTATGATGTTTCTAGGACCTTTGCTGCTTTTTATATTTTATTCGGAGTAGGCTCGACCTTGGCGGCTATTACCGTCATAGCTACAGATAGAATCAACGTCACCGCTGCCAGAATGCGTGACAACGCTTTGGCCAGAAAAGAAAAAAGAGAAGAATAAGAATTTTAAACAAAAAAAGAACCCGGGTGGGTTCAGTTTAAAAGGGTTAGAAACTTTTTTTGAAAGCGTCATCAAAGGAGTTCCCGAGGAAATCTCGAGCAAGACCTTCATAGAATTCTTTGGGCTGTTCTGGTGAAAATGGAATTTGATTTTCCAGTTTTCCATGACATCTCTGACAGAGGACAACTTTTTCGTTGTTGCCATCTCTGTCTTTTCCAAAGAACCGTTGCGGGTAAATGTGGTGCTCGGTCATGGCAGCATCGCAACCACACTTGGGACAAGTGGCCATCCGTATTAATTTGAATAGATGAAAGAAGGTGTACGTAGTGATACTACAACATATTATGCAGTAGTCAACAAAGTGTTCAATGCTTAATTAGGTATTAAACAGGCAGAGCTTCAAATTTTTCCTTTGTGTTTTTCGTTGGAGCGATGTCGTAGATGTCGGTAGGGGAAATGATTAGAAGGCCTTTGACTATTCTGTCTGGCAACATTTCCCGAATCCAGGTTACAGCCTGGTCGAATTCTGCACCAGTTGTTTTGTATTCCACTGCACCTTTGATTTGATAACCCATCATTTTAGTCCAACAAACCAAGGATACGTTTTTATTTTCGAGAATGTTTTGAAGGGTTTTGTCCATGAAATAGTTAATAAGCCAAATTTTACCCTCCACTACTTTGAGTGAAGATACAGGCACCACATTCAAACCCGATGCGCCCGAGGTAGCTAAAGCTTTCGAATCGGCTGAGGTGATGAATTGTTCCACGTGTATTTCCATACACACATTATACTCCTACTTGAGTTACTGACAAATTTTTATCTAGAGTACAACGAGGGTTTTCCTATACTATTGAAAGCTAGAAGCGAATTATATATAATATTTGTATGAATAGTAACGAAGTACCCAAAAAGTTAATAATTCCAGGAGAAAAACTAGAAGCCCAAGAGGTAAAGTTAGAGGTTCCACCAGTTGGGCTTATTTTACCCAAGGTTGAGATAATAAAACCACCAGAACCCGAATTTAAGCAAGATCAAAAGATAATTCTACCCGGCGACCTTCAATCTTAATTTCCAACAAAAAAGAACCCTTCCTGGTTCTTTTTTGTTGCTTACTCCTCTCTAATCTATTATGATACCAATAAAGATACTATGGCGAAAAAGATTAAAAAAATTTTGGTAGTAGAAGACGAGAGGCCCATGGCGCGGGCGCTGGAGCTCAAACTCACCCACGAAGGCTTTACCGTAACTGTTGCCTACAATGGCGAGGAGGCTTTGGTTGCACTTGAGAAAGATACCTTCGATATGGTGATGCTCGACATCATGATGCCGAAATTGGATGGTTTCGGAGTACTAGAAGAAATGAAAGTTAAGAACTATAAAATTCCAGCGATAGTATTGTCGAACCTAGGTCAAAGCGAGGATGAAAAAAGGGCCCGAGATTTGGGTGCAAATAAATTTTTCGTTAAATCAAATACTCCGATAATGCGAATAGTGGATTACGCGAAAGAAATTTTACGCTAGTTGTTATTTGTATGTTAAAATAATATCAATGAAAATTGATGAACAAAAATTAACAAAAGTTCTACTCGAAGAAAACTACATTACCGAAGATGATTTCAGAAAAGCCGAAGCGGAAGCTCTAAAAGAAAAAATCAGTATCGTCGCGTACCTTATCAAGACGGGGTTAATTTCTCGTAACTTGATAGGCGAGGCCCTGGCGGAATCCTTTGGTATTGTTTATACAGACATCGATTTAAAAAAACCAAGCAAAGAGGTTTTGGATTTGATTCCCGAAGTCTTTGCCAAGGAGTGGCGGGTTATACCAGCCCAGGCAGTAGATAGCGTCGTGACTGTAGCTACCGATAATCCCGCCAAAGAAGGCTTGGAGTTAGAGTTAAAGAAGATTTTACCTGGAAAGCAAATAAGTATTACATATTCTCTGCCGGACGACATCGATCAGGCTTTTTTGCTTTATCAAAAATCTCTAGAAACCAGATTTTCAAAAATCATTGCCAGCCAGGGACGAGTAGCTCCGGAGATATTGGGCGAGATATTTGAAGATGCTTATGCTTTCAATGCTTCGGACATACACTTTGAACCGGGGATCAAGGACGCCTTGGTACGTTTCCGAGTAGACGGCGTGCTCAAAGACGCAGGTAAAATCCCAAAAGAGTTTTATGAAAACATTTTGAACCGTATCAAAGTCGAAAGCAGATTGCGCATCGACGAACATTATGCGGCGCAGGATGGTTCCATGCGTTATACCTCGAAAGTTAGATCAGAAAGCGGGGAGTCTAGAGTTTTCGACCTTAGAACATCAATCGTTCCAACAGTGGAAGGTGAGAAGGTTGTGCTCCGAGTACTCTCGTCCTATGTCGAAGGATTAGCCTTGTCAGACTTGGGGTTTTCGCCCGAGAATAAGTCAAAAATCGAACAAGTCGCAGCCAGACCCTTTGGTATGATACTCGTCGTCGGTCCTACCGGTTCTGGTAAAACCACCACCCTCTACGGTGTTTTGAAAATGTTGAATAATAGAAATGTAAACATAACTACCATCGAAGACCCAGTAGAGTACAAGGTATCTGGCATCAACCAAATTCAAACCAACCAAGAAACTAATCTGACTTTTGCCAAAGGTTTGCGCTCCATTGTTCGTCAAGACCCAGACATCATATTGGTTGGTGAAATCCGCGACGAAGAAACAGCCGAAATAGCAGTGAATGCTGCACTCACTGGGCACTTACTTTTGTCTACTTTTCATTCCAACGATGCCGCCACTGCGATACCGAGATTGCTGGACATGAACATCGAGCCGTTCCTGCTAGCTTCTACCGTCGAGATCATTATTGGGCAGAGGTTGGTCCGCAAAATATGTGACGTTTGTCGTTTCAGTGTAGAAGTGACCGAAGAAGATGTAGCAAAACAATTCAAAGCTGCCGCTAGCTTTTTCCCAGGCAAGCATACTTTGTATAAAGGTAAGGGTTGCAATGCTTGTGCAGGTACTGGCTACAAGGGGCGCACAGCTATTTTTGAATTTATCGAGATAACGTCTCCAATGGAAGAATTGATTTTGAAAAATCCTTCTTCTAGCGAGATCTGGAAGTTGGCAAAGAGCGAAGGTGCTCGTTCGCTGTTTGAAGACGGTATCGAAAAAGTAAAAAACGGTGTCACCACACTCGAAGAATTGCTTCGTGTTGCACCTCCACCCGAAGCACATTAATACGATGACAAAGATCAATCCAAAAGGACGGATAAATTTTTTCGAAAATCTTTTTTTAAGCAAGGAAAAGGATTATTTTTTCGCTAACCTGAGCATGTTGCTCGAAGCTGGCATGACGGTCATGGATGCTATTTCTGCGCTGGCCAAGGAAACGCGTTCGAAGCCGATGCAGAGGATTTTGTCCAAAATGATGGATGATATTGAAAATGGTTTTCCGCTATCCCAATCACTTTTAAACAACGGATTAGCCAGTACCCATACGGCATCTATAATCCGTGTGGGAGAAGAGTCGGGCAGACTGGCCCAAAATCTGAAAATCATCGCGGTGAGTGAAGAGAAAAGTCACGAATTCCGTTCCAAAATACGTTCGGCCATGGTCTATCCCGTGTTCGTATTTGGTGTCACTATTGTAGTTGGGCTAGCGGTAACCTGGTTTATTTTACCGCGTTTAGCGAGTGTCTTTGACCAGCTCAATGTTACTTTGCCTCCGCTGACCAAGGCTCTGATCGCGCTTGGTGCTTTCCTTGGGGAATACGGTGCCATTCTGGTACCAGGAATAATTGTTTTTTTAATACTAAGTTTATATTTTTTATTTTATTTCCCCAAAACAAAACACATAGGTTCGGGGATTCTTTTCTCGGCGCCTGGGATAGGCAAGGTGTTGCATGAAATCGAGCTCGCCCATATGGGGCACATTTTGGGTACATTACTTTCGTCCGGTATACCGGTTGTAACCGCACTCGATTCTTTGGTTGAGGCTACGGTATCACATAAACACAAAATTTTTTACAAAAAGATTAAAGAAAATATCAGCGAAGGAAATTCTTTTGCTCGAACCTTTGATGTTTTGCCGGAGACTAACAAATTTATACCGGTGACTATCGTACGGCTTATAATCTCTGGTGAACAATCTGGCAAGTTGTCGGATACTTTTACTAAAATCAGCGCGCATTTTGAGTCCAAGATCGACAACACTACTAAAAATCTTTCTGTTATTTTCGAACCAGTGCTGTTGGTTATCGTTTGGCTGGGAGTGGTCTTGGTGGCGCTGGCGGTAATCTTACCTATCTATAGTTTGGTGGGTAATTTTAATCAATGATTAAAGGTAAAAGAGAAAACAATAGTCGCGGGTTCACTATGATTGAAATGATTTTGGTGGTTGCCCTAATTGGAATCATTTCGGGTATAGGCTTACCGCTTTTTAACATGATGTCAGGTAGTAATGACCTCGATGTAGCCGAAAACATGCTGGTTGCATCTCTCCGTCGGGCAGAAGTGTTGGCGGCGGCTTCACAAGGAGACAGCGAATGGGGTGTGGGTGTAGTACCCGGAGCCTTTGTGCTTTTCAAAGGATCGACTTATGCCACGAGAGATGTTGGTTTTGATGAAGTTTATGATATTACTGATTCAATCCAAACAAGCGGTATGACGGAAGTGGTATTTTCTAAAATGTCTGGAGTTCCGCATTTTGTGGGCGGAGTAACATTAACAAGCCCAGGTGGGGAGACCAAGCAAATAACAGTCAATGAAAAAGGCAAAATTGATTTTTAAATTAAAGAGCGGTTTCTCGATAGTAGAAGTGCTTCTAGCTACTTCTCTTTTTGGTCTTTTAGTTGTCGGGATTGCTGGTTCGTACCTGTATGGAGAAGAATCAACTATGCAATCCGGAGCTCACAGTAGGGCTGTGTATCTAGCCGAAGAAGGACTCGAAGCTACCAGAAACCTAAGAGACAATGCTTTTGCAAATTTAACAGATGGAGACCACGGGCTAGCCATACAAGCAGGGCATTATATTTTTTCTGGGAGTTCTGATATATCTGGTATTTATACTCGCCAAATTACGGTCAAATCTATCGATGATAACAGGAAAGAAGTCACAGCCAATGTTACTTGGAATCAAAGTAATTTGCGTGCTGGAGATGTGTCTTTGGTCACTAGACTCACGAATTTTTTTGCTGCTTTGGGTGATTGGTCCAATCCTTTCAAAGAAAGTTTGTTTAATATCGCCGGTAATCAAAATGCAGTGAAGGTCCAGGTGGTTGGCGACCATGCTTATGTTATCAGAGCTAACAATAATTCCGCGAATTTTTATATCGTAGATGTCAGTAATCCTGCCTTACCAGTTCAAGTCGGAACTCTGAATTTATCCAACACACCTCAAAACATTTTTGTAGAAGGGAATTTTGCTTATATTGCTAGCAACAGCGACAGCAGGGAATTACAAGTTGTAGATGTGACAAATCCAGCCTTGCCAGCCATAGCAGGAGTGTACGACGACCCAGGAACAGACGACGGACGAGGTATTTATGTATCAGGAGGTCACGCCTACATGACTTTTGCTTCCGGTGTCGACTTTGCCGTTATTGATGTGTCTAATCCTAATTTACCAGCCATAGCAGGGTCGCTAAACATAGCAAATGTTCCGAACGAGGTTTTTGTTTCAGGGAAATACGCATACATCGCTTCGAGTAGTAACACAACGGAGGTTTTGGTAGTAGACGTAAACGTGCCGGCAAATCCTGTTTTGGCTGGTGCGCTTAACCTGCCCGGCAATACTGATGCTAATACTGTATCCATGAATGGCAGTAATTTATATGTTGGACAAGGAAATACTTTGCGAGTAGTTGATACTTCAAATCCGCTTGCTCTTGTTTTGTCCGGGAGTTTGATTGTTGGTAATGCAATTACAGACATCGCACTTGATTTGGGATCTGCAGGGGATTTACTTTTCCTTTCTAGTTCAGATAATGCAACTGAGTTTGAAGTCATCGACGTATCAGTTTCAGCCTTGCCAGTATTGTTCGGAGTTTTGGACACTCCAGGGGTTGATAATTTAAATGGTGTGGCTTACAGTCCCACCCTTGATCGTGCTTTTGGAGCAAGCGATAATAATGCAGAAGAGTTTCAAGTTTTCGCACCACAATAATTATGACTAAAACGTACACACAAAAAAAAGGTTTCACTCTAGTAGAGACAATGCTGTATGTTGTTGTCGCCGGGACACTAGTTCTATTCATGAGCTTGTTCACGGGCATGATAGTAGACGCGAGGATAAAGAATCGAACTATCGCTGAAGTAGAAGAGCAAGGTGCCCACGTTCTGCGAGTAGTAACACAATCAGTCAGGAATAGTAATTCCGTCAACGCACCCGCGGCAGGTGTTGTTGGCGCGACCCTAAGCCTAGGAAACATCGACCCTCTACTTAACCCAACGATTTTTGATTTAAATGGCAGTACTTTGAGGATAAAAGAAGGTGTGGGAGCTCCCATCGAGCTAACCAACTCACATGTTGCTGTATCTAGTTTGAATTTTGAAAACCTGTCGGAGCTCAATACTCCAGGAGTCGTTCGCGTGTCCTTTGTCCTAACTCATCTAAATCCGGAAAGTAGGAATGAATATGATTTTAGTAAAACATGGAGCACTAGTATAAGCTTACGCGATAACTAAAATGGTAAAAACTTATAAAAAAATAAAATCAAAAGCTTTCGTTACATTGATTGGAGTCATTGTATTTGGTAGTGTATGTATATCGCTGGTGGTGGCTATTTTGATGCTAGGCATCGGTAGCAGTAAAACGAGTATTGCTGTGTATCACAGCAGGCAAGCGCTCTTTGCGGCACACGCATGCGCTGAAGAAGCGTTGGAAACCATCAGGGAGAATCATTCCTTCGCTGGTAACGGGAATCTAACTTTAGATGCTGCTAGTTGCAATTTTGCTGTGACCGACAAAGGTGGAGAGAGTAGAAATGTTGCATCTTCGGGTAGTGTTGGTACAATAACAAGGAAAGTCGAGATTGAAATTGACGCCATTAGTCCAGTGATTAATGTAACGTCTTGGCAGGAAGTTGCCGACTTCTAAGCCAGAGGAGTTTTATTATTTAAAAATTAACAAATAAATTACACATGAATAAGAATTATAAAAATAAAAAAGGTTTTACATTACTTGAAGTTCTGTTGGTTGTAGCTGCAATCGGAATATTGGCCGGAATAGTTATCGTTGCTTTAAACCCAGGCAAACAATTGGGCGATACTAGAAATGCGCAACGTCGCAGTGATGTGAATACTGTACTAAATGCAGTTTATCAATACGCCATAGACAACGATGGTAACCTGCCGACCGCTATTGATGCCGTCACTGGTAGCTCTCAGGTATTAGGAACCGCAGCTTCAGGTTTGGATTCAACTTGTACTGCTACAACCACAGTAGCTGCCGGAATTGATTTATCTGCTGACCTTGTACCAACTTACATAGTTGGAATTCCGTCTGATCCAAAGACAGGCACAGCTGCCAATACTGATTATTACATTAACAAAGACGCAAATGGTCGTCTGACTGTCGGTTCTTGTGATCCTGAACAATCTGCTGTGATTAGCGTTACTCGCTAATGAATATATCCACCGCAATACTTTTTCTTTTCCTTGGTGTTGGTATCATCACCAAGGAAAGATGGCGGGGTAATCTAACCAAACTTTTGGGTTTGGTAACTTCTATTATTGTTATTTTAGAATCCCCGACAATTCACTATTTTGGTGGTTTTAATAAATTAGTTGATCTTTTGGGTGGTCCTTCGTCGCTGTATGAAAAGTCAGTACTTTTCCTTGTGGGTATAGTATTAGTACTTTCGCCGAGAAGTATTTTGCGAAAGTTTTACTTCGTGGAGTTTACAACTGGATTGTCTTTCTTGTTTTCTGCGTTGTACACCATCGGGTTTCTTTTTAAGAACACGGGTATCCTGTCCTACTCTTTTTACCAAGGAGCGCATCCTTATGTGGCCATTCTAAGTACTGTATTTTCATTGACCGCTTTCTTGATTCTGCGTTCTCGTTATGAAACACGAGAAGCACTAAGCAAAAAACTTTTTCTGCTAGCTATTATTTTCTCTGGAGTTTTGTTTGCTTTAAGTTACGCATCTTATGTTAGTAACCGATTTACCGATTCAAATTTCGATCCAAAGTTACTTGCAGGTTTTGTGCCTACAGCTATCGCTCTGTTGGGTGTAGTAGTGAGCGTGCTCGTTCTGTTGGTAGTCTACGCGTTCTCGTCCCTGCGGGAGCGTACAGTGACCTATGCTAGTGAAGTCACCAAAGGTTTGCGACAAGCGAAAGCAAAAGACGAAGCTATGTTGCTTTCGATCGGCGAGGGCCTGGTGGCTACGGGTAAAGACGGTAACATCGTATTTGTGAATCGTGCCTTTGAGGATTTGATGGGTTGGCACGAAGAAGAAGTACAAGGAAAACTTTTTGTTAATTTGGTTCAAATGTTTGATGAAGAAAACCGGGAAATTGAAAAGCAAGACAGACCAATATACAAAATACTTCGTGCTCCTTCATCAAGCACCACGAAAGCTACGATAACTTCGAATATGCATTACAAGAGGAAAGACGGCACCATTTTCCCAGTGGCGATAACCATTTCTCCTATTGTAGTTGAAGGTCAGATCATTGGTGCAGTGGAAGTGTTCCGAGATATTACAGAAGAGAAAGCGGTAGACAAAGAAAAAACAGAATTCGTATCTTTGGCTTCACACCAGCTCCGCACACCTCTTTCGTCGGTTAACTGGTACACCGAGATGTTGCTAACCGGTGATGCTGGTAAATTAAGTAAAATGCAGAAAGAATACGTAAAAGAGATTTATGCTGGCAATCAACGCATGATAGATCTGGTAAATGATTTACTCAACGTGTCGCGTCTAGAACTTGGAACATTCTCCGTAAATCCAGAAAAAGTAGACATAGTGTCGGCTGCATTCCTGGCTATCGATGAACAAAAGCAAGAAATCAAGAAAAAGAAAATCAAGATGGAAACGGATTTTCCTGACGAGCGTCCACTAGAGATAGATGCCGATCCAAAATTATTGCATATGATTTTTCAAAACCTACTTTCTAATTCGGTAAAATACACACATGAAAAAGGCAATATAAAAATTGCCGTACTAAAAGAAGATGATTTTATTTTAATAAAAGTTACTGACAATGGAATCGGAATACCAAAATCGCAACAAGAAAAAATATTTACCAAGCTTTTCCGGGCGGATAATGTGAAGGGCGAAGACGTAGAGGGAACTGGCCTAGGGTTATATATCATAAAATCCATCATTGAAGAGTCAGGGGGTACTATTTCTTTCGAATCCAAAGAAGGCGAAGGTACTACTTTCACTGTGGCGTTGCCACTTCTCGGAATGAAGAAGAAAGAAGGTTCTAGAGAGCTAAGCTAGTTTTTCTTTTTCTATTCTATTTCAGGCTTTACTACTTCTAGCAAATTTAGTTCTGGGCTTGTGCCAGCAATGCGAAGCACATCTTTGTCTATTTTCTTGAGTTCTTTGTTGGATGCATTGTAGTGGTTGGACACTGTGTTTAATGCATTGCCAAGCTTGTTGTGGTATTCCTCGTAAGCCTTCAAATGCTTGCCTAGGTCTTCAACTTTCTTGATGATGTCTTTTGCAGATTCCTCAATCTTGAATGCTTTGAATCCATAGAGTACGGACTGCAGGTAGGCCATAAAGGTAGTAGGGGAAACTACGATAACTTTCTTTTCGTTGTAGGCGTAGTCGATAAGGTTCCTGGTGTTTACTTTGATGGAACCAACTTCGTTTACAAGTAGATCATAATATATCGCTTCTGCGGGAATATACATAAAAGCAAAAGGAAGGGTGCCTTCTTCGGGGCGGACATATTTCGAAGTCTCATCAATGCGTTTCTTTAAATCATTCTTGAATTCTTTTTCTAACTCTTCGCGTTGTCTGTCGTCTATGGCATGCACCACGCGGTCGTAGTTGTCGAGCGAGAATTTCGCATCAATTGGTATGATACCTTCTTTGGTGATGATAATTGCGTCTACTGTTTCTTTGTTCTTGAACTCATGTTGCATCTTGTACTGACCTGGAGCCAAAGTATTCGAAAGGATTAGTTCTAAAGAAGCTTCACCCCAGTTGCCTCGCTGTTTCTGATGCTTCAGAGTCTTCTCCAAGTTGGAGAGCTTGTCCGCGATGTTTATGAATTCTCTGGTAGCTTCATTGGTTTTGGTCTGTTCGCGAGTGACGTCGAGCAGGCTACGGCTTACTTGCTCGTTTATATCTTTGATTAATTTCTGAGAGTCAGAGAACTGGGCCCTTACCACGTCCTGCATGTCTCGGCGGGATTCTGTAAGGCTTGAATTAAGTGTCTTCGCCAGTTCTGCCATTTGTTGTTGCAATAGCAAGAACGACTGATCTTTATCACTGTTTGTGTTTTTGCGATTCTTGCCAAAAAACACATACATAAAATATATGCCGATACCGAAAACCACGGCAACGAATATTAAAATTTGAGTTACGATTTCCATGTCTTATATTTTAGCAGGTTAGTGGAAAATTGTAGTGGTTGACAAGTTTATTTTGTTATTGTAGTCTAATTTTGAATTAAAGATGCACTTTATGAAAAATAACTATGATTCTGATTATGGTATCGAGTGGTACCATGTTCTTGGTGGGCTGATTTTTTTGGGACTAACTTTGGTAAAAGTTTTACCGTTCCTGTTGTCTCCGAAAGTATTATGGCCTGTCGGAATAATTGCTGCACTCTTGTTAATTCGAGGGTGGCTCTTAAGAAACTAAAGAAACTAAAAAATATCTTTTCACAAATCAAGTAGGCCCCGGGGCCTACTTTTTTATTTACCTAGATAGTGCTTGAGAGTATAAATCCAATCTTCATCTAATACATCAGACTTAACTTTCTCGGCATATAGCCATTCTAGCCAACCACGGTCTTCTTTGACCACGTCTTCAATCCTTTTGCCTTTATGCTTGCCAAAGTTTAGTTTTTTAAATATTGACGGATGGGAAGAAATCTTGACCATCTCATCTATGGCTTGGTGTTCGCTCATACTGTCGTGCTCCATGATTTTCTTCTTTAACCTTTCAAAAAGTTGCTCTAGTACCAATACATCGCCCAGCGCATCATGGGCTTGAGCTTCTACCTCGATTTCGAGCAGATAGCGCAGATATTGCAGGTTGTAACGCTCTATTTTTTCTTCGGGGTCCAAGTGTCTGGCAACTCTGAGGGTGCAGATGAAATTCGCTGGAATGATATCTTCTTTTTTTATAATCATCAGGTCAAATGGTGCGTTGTGGGCTACCACCACAGAGTTGGCATCCTCGAAAAGATTTTTTATTTTCTTACTATCAGGGCTTTCTTGAAATGAAGGCTTACCGTCTAGCATCTTGTTCGAGATATGGTGCACTGCGGATGCCTCTGGGGGAACCTTGAAAGGGGGTTTATACAGCCCAACGAACTCACCGTCGACGGACTTGTAAGCTATCTGGCATAAATAGTCATTTTCGGTATTTCCGGTAGTTTCGGTGTCAAAAAATATGATTTTGCTCATATGGTTATTTTAGCATATAATACATGTATGTTACATCAAGAAATAAAATCTGGGATAAAAGAAGCCATGATGACCAAAAACGAGGTGCTACTTAAGGCGCTGCGCAACATGGTGGCCGCTTTTATGACCGAAGTCATGACTAAGGGCAGGAAACCGGATGAATTTCTTACTGACGAGGAGGTTATCGCTGTGATTACCAAGCTCTCAAAACAAAGAAAAGACTCAATCGAACAATTCAAAAAAGGTGGACGCGAGGACTTGGTGAAGGAAGAGGAAGCTGAGCTCGCCATACTAGAGAAGTATTTGCCAGCCATGATGGATCAATCCGAAGTAGAAAAACTAGCAAAAATGAAACAAACCGAACTAGGACTAAACGATGTGACCAAGAAAGGCATCCTAATGGCGGCACTCATGAAAGATTTGAAAGGCAAGGCGGACGGGTCGGTGGTGAAGACGGTAGTTGATTCTCTTTTTTAAAGTATGAAAACACTAGTAACCCACAATGGAGCAATTCATGCGGACGATTTGTTTGCCGCCGCTGCTCTTTCTCTTTATCTTGATAGCAAGGGTGAGAGTAGTAAAGTAATTCGTTCCCGCGACAAGGAGTCTATCGAGTCAGCTGACTACGTTTTCGATGTTGGTGGTATATATGATCCTGCTAAAAATCGTTTTGACCACCATCAAAAAACTGGTCCAGGCAAAAGGGCTAACGGAGTTCCTTTTGCGTCTTTCGGTTTGATTTGGAAACACTTCGGACTTGATTTGTGTGCTGGTGAGAAAGAAGTTTGGCAAAAACTTGATACGGAGATAGTTTGCCCAATTGATGCCAGCGATAATGGTCTAGATGTATCTCGTTCAATATTTTCTAATGTGGGTGAATACAAAGCTAGTAGAACTTTCATAATATTTACCCCAACTTGGCAGGAGGACACCGGTTCGATAGATGATGCATTTAGAAATCAAGTTGTGGAAGCTAAACGTGTATTGCGTAGAGAAATAGAAGTAGCTAAATCGGATGTGTTAGGGAAAAGAATAATACTCGACGCTTATAAAAAAGCTAAGGACAAACGCATTGTAGAGTTACCCAACAATTTTCCTAGGTATTTATACCAAAACGTTCTATCTTCTTTGCCTGAGCCTATCTACATGATTTGTAAAAGCCGTTTTAGTAATACCTGGAAAGTTGAAGCTGTAACTAAAAGTCCAGATACTATGGAAAGTCGTAAATCTTTTCCAGAAAGCTGGTGTAGGGGTGTTGATCATGATACAGAACTTCCGAAATTGTCTGGTGTAGCAGATGCTACTTTTTGTCACCGTGGTGGTTTCCTTGTTGATGTTGGTTCCTACGAAGGAGCCATCAAGATAGCTGAAATATCATTACAAGCTAAAGAAAAGAAAAGTATATGGCATTTATTGACGAAATAAGTTTTCATGGGTCAGCGGGCCGTGGTGGTAATGGTGTAGTTCGTTGGCGCCAAGAAAAATTCATACCAAAGGGCGGACCTGCTGGTGGCGATGGTGGCCGAGGTGGGGACTTTTATGCTGTCGGAGTACGCGACATCGGTATCCTAGCTAAATATAAATCGAAAACTAAATTTGCAGCTGAAAACGGTGAAGACGGTGGCAAGAAAAGTCTGCATGGCGCTCAAGGCGATGATTTTTTACTCGAGCTACCTGTCGGTTCAATAATCAAAAATCTAAATTCCGGTGAAGAATGGGAACTGTCCGAGGAAGGACAGAAGGTAATGCTTCTCAAGGGTGGATTCGGTGGATTCGGTAACGAACATTTCAAAAGCTCTCGTGACGTCGCTCCGAAAAAAGCCAACGCTGGTGGCGCCGGGGAAGAAGGAGAATTCCATGTCGAGCTACAACTTTTTGCTGACATGGGTTTGGTGGGTTTGCCGAATGCTGGCAAGTCTTCACTCCTCAATATGGTAACCAACGCCAAGGCCAAAGTTGCCGACTATGCGTTCACCACACTTGATCCGAACTTAGGAGACTTTTACGGATTTATCATTGCCGACATTCCGGGTATCATCGAAGGCGCCGCCGAAGGTAAGGGGTTAGGTATAAAGTTCCTACGCCATGTGAAGCGTACTAAAATGCTGGCTCATCTAGTTTCTTTTGAAAACGAAGACATGATGGGTGTCTACAAAGAAATTCGCAAAGAACTAGCAAAATATGATAAAGAAAATAAATTAGGTGCTGATGGATTGTCTGAAAAAGAAGAAATAATAATTCTTACTAAAACTGATGTCTCTACTCCAGAAATTGTCGCAAAAAAAGTAAAAGAATTTCAGAAGCTTAAAAAGAAAGTTTTCACACTGTCTTTGTATGACGACAATAGCGTAAAAACTTTTTCTGGCGAGATTTCAAAGATATTATCTGTGTAGACTTGACTTATTTTAAATCTGTTGTATTCTTGTAGGAAGATTTTTGTTATACTTGTTTTTTTAATTTTTAAAATATATTTTTATGTTTGAGGAAAAAAATATAGCATTTGCAGTTATACTAGTTGTAATCATACTAGTCACACGGTGGCTTTTTAAGTCGCTCGACGATGAATTGAGTAAGCCGTAAATCTCACTGCTTTATATTTATGTAGGGTTCTCAAATCCCTATTCCGAGTTTCTTGTAACAAAGAAAACTCGCAGAAAAAAACTGACAACTTAGTAAGTCCGATAGCTATAAAGTTAATCGGGCTTTTGTTTTACCTATTTTATTGCTAAAATACGCTTTATGGAGAAGAAATATTATGTAACCATAGGGCTCGAGATTCATGCGGAGCTGAAGACCAAGACCAAGATGTTTTGCAGCTGCAAGAATGATCCTGATGAAATAAAGCCGAATACGAACATTTGCCCGGTATGTATGGCCCACCCAGGAGCACTGCCTGTGCCGAACAAGAAAGCTATAGAGCAAGTCATAAGGGTTGGTCTCGCCATCAACGGCAACATTGCTGACTTTTCGGAATTTGATCGCAAAAATTATTTCTATCCCGATATTCCAAAAGGCTATCAGATTTCTCAGCTGAAATACCCGATAGTATCCGGTGGGCGTCTGGCTAGTATGGACATAACCCGTATTCACCTCGAGGAAGATACTGGAAACAACAAGCATTACGAGGATAAAAGTGGCGGGTATTCCTTGATCGACTTTAACCGCGCTGGTGTGCCACTGATGGAGCTTGTTACCGAACCGCATACTTTTGAAACAGCGGAGGAAGCCGCAAAAGTTGCCAGCAATTTTGCCAAAGAATATCAACTGCTTCTGCAGTATATCCATGCGTCTGAAGCAAACATGGAGAAAGGCGAGATGCGCGTAGAGGCGAATGTGTCTGTTTCGCCCGAGAAAGACAAACTTTGGAAAGGATACGTCGAAGTAAAAAATTTGAATTCTTTCAAGACTGTAGAGAAAGCTATCAAATACGAAGTAGACCGAATGATAGAACTCTGGGAAGAAGGAAAAGAAGCCGAAATAGTCAAAGAAACTCGTGGTTGGGATGAAGCCAAACAGAAAACCGTGTCTCAGCGGAAAAAGGAATCATCAGAAGACTACCGGTATTTCCCTGATCCTGATCTACCAAAGATGAAACTCCACGAAGCCTTCGATTTAGAAAAAATGAAGTCTGACCTACCTGAATTGCCAGAAGCAAAACGCGCACGCTATCGCAATTATTTTGGAATCAAAGATGAAGATATTGAAAGTTATATCAATGATACTGAGTTGGCTTCATGGTTTGAGGAAGTTGCTAAAATACTTGGTGATAAAGAAAAAATCAAAACTGCTTCCAACTATGTAACTTCGGACTATGTCGGTTTGAAAAAAAATAATCCAGAAATCAAGCTACCAAGTGGTTCAAATTTTGCGGAACTCATGAATATGGTGACTGAAAACCAAGTTTCATCCAGAGCTGCAAAGGATATTTTGGCAATGATTGTCCTAAACGATGAGTCACCTTTGAAAATAGCTACCGAGAAAAATCTTCTTCAGAAAAATGACGAAGGAGAGTTGAAAGGCATAGTAGAAAAAATAATTTCTGAAAATCCGGAAGTTGTAGCAACCTACAAAGCTGGTAAAGAAAACGCCATCATGTCCCTAGTCGGTAAAATAATCAAAGAAACAAACGGTTCTGCGAATCCGCAGGTAGTGATTAAGTTACTCAAGGAGCTGATAGTATAATTTTTTTTATTAAACCATGACAGAAACAGTTTCTCCCAACAGCAAAACGCCTGAACAAATACTAGAAGATAATTTTCACGTGCGATTAAGAGAGCTTGAGAAAGACACCCCCGACCTCGTTTCCATTTTTCGTATTTTAGCAAAAGAAGGTTATGATCGTGTGCCTCATTTTTATCGAACGATGCTATACCGTCTTCAAGCAGCAGGTAGATTTTCTTACATGTTTAATAAAACAGTAGGTGATACTTTCAGAGGAGCACTCAATAATGGTGGATCTAAGATAAAAATAAACCCAGAAGATAATGTGAAGGAAATTGCGGAAAAATCAGCAAAGACTGAAATTGGCAGAGAAGATCTTTTGCAGGTTCTTGATCAAATGAAGGCGTTAGGTAAAGACGCTGTAATAGCAGCAAGAATGAAACATATTTTCAATAAAAGTATTAGCGATGAACAAGAAAAATTAGTAACTCAATATGATGCATTAAATTCTCAGTTGCTTAGTTTGGCATATTCTTGCCCTGCAACACTCTTATTATATTTTTATCAGAACAAAGATTTAGGGTTTCTCTGGGGCATGAATGAGTCTAGTAGATTAAGAGATATTGCCACAGGTTACGATTTCACGTTTTCTCAAACTGTGGGAGAAAATTGGTAGAAAAATGTTAATGAAAATATAAATTAATAATAATGTTTAAGCAATAACAATGAAAACACTACGCGAATACATCAAAGAAGCAGGAGAGAAAGGAGTAGCTATTGGGCATTTTAATATTTCAAATCTCGAGGCATTGCATGGGATATTTAATGCTGCTAAGAAGCTAAATTTGCCAGTCATCATCGGCGTTTCAGAAGGTGAAGAGAAATTTGCCGGGATTGAGGAGGTTGTGGCTTTAGTTAAAACTTTGAGGGAAGAGAATGATTTCCCAATATTCCTAAATGCTGACCATCATGCAAGTTTTGAAACTGTGAAGAAATGCATCGACGAAGGTTTCGATATGGTTATCATAGACGTAGCCAAGCTTTCATTCGAAGAAAATGTAGCGGTTACTAAACAATGCGTAGAGTATGCTCATGAAGTAAATAAAAATACAGGACGTGACGTACTTGTCGAAGCAGAAATCGGTTACATAGGTTCTGGTTCAAATATCAAAGACACTGTACCAGAAGGCGCAGGAATTTTGACGAAGCCGGAAGAAGCAAAGAAGTTTGTGGATGCTACCGGTATTGATCTGCTCGCTCCTTCTATCGGCTCTATTCATGGACTTATAAAGTCTGGCAAGCCACACATTAATGCCGAACTAACAAAACAAATCAGAGAAATCACAGGTATACCGTTAGTGCTCCATGGTGGTTCAGGGCTCCGAGATGAAGACTTTACCAATGCTATAAAAGCTGGAGTACAAATAGTTCACATCAATAGCGAAATACGACTAGCTTTTCGAGATGCTGTAGAAAAATCAATCAAAGACATGCCAGAGGAAATAACCCCAGCCAAAATCCTGCAACCCGCAGTAGATGCGATAGAGAAAGTGGTGGAAGAAAGAATGAAACTTTTTAATATGATGTAATAAATTTTATGAAGATGAAATACGTACAAATTTTGCTTTTAATTTTGTTTATATTAATTACTTTACTTTTTTACAAAGTAAATTTTGGAGCAGGAAATACGGACAAAATATTTATTACTATCACAACATTTTTCTTTTCTATTTTTACTGGGTTTTTCATCACCAGACAAGGCAGTCGTTATACAAAAATCCGTGAAATCATAAGTAATTTTGACGGTAAAATGTCTGGAAGTTACCGTGTTGCAGGAAACATCTCACAAATAGTTCAAGACAAGGTCGGGGCAACCATAAAAGCCCATTATGAAAAAATTCTTGAGTCAAAAAAGTGGGACTACCATTTCGTTAATAAATCAAACACTATATCAAGTATTCATAAAATTTTAGAAGAAGAGATAGGAAGCAGTAAACAAGAAACACTTCGTAACCAGTCTGTGGGTAGGGTACTGGCGAATGTTGGTGACTGCCAAGTTCTCCGTAAAAATATGATTATGATTTACCAGGAGAGAATTCCTAGCTTTCAATGGTTTCTGATCTGTTTCTTTGTACTTATTCTTTTGTGCGCTGTTAGTGTAATACCATCAAGCGGTTTTATTCTAGGTTCAATACTTAAATCAGCTTTTGTTGTGTCCATCCTTTCGGTTGTGGTGATCCTGCACAACTTGGACAATTTGCACTTGTTCGAAAATTTTATTGGTGAAAATTCCGCAAAAGACGTTATGGACTTAATTGAAGGGAGTAAATAATATGAAACTGAAAATCGACAAACAATTTATTGCTGTCAGAGCAATCATTAAAAAAAATGAAAAGTTTCTGATAATTCGAGAATCGAACAAATACAAGGACGGAACGAACCATGGTTCTTATGATTTTCCCGGTGGCAAGTTAAATATAGGCGAATCTGCTCATAAGGCTCTCTTGAGGGAAGTAAAAGAAGAAGCTGGTATGAATGTTAAGGTATTGCAACCAGTTCATGTAGATGAATGGTATCCCAAAGTTCACGGACAACAGTTTCAAATTGTGGGAGTATTCTTTATGTGTGAACCTATTGGAAAAACTATTAAATTGGGTAATGACCATGACGAATACCGATGGGTAACTATTAACGAATCAAAAAAATACAAACTAATGCCTGCTGTTACGAATGCTTTCAAGGTGTTAAATGACACGCGTTTGCCAAAGTAGAAGAACTAAAAATATAGACAAACTTTTGACCGATATGTTTTATGCAGAATCAAATAAAAAACTGTAAAAATTGTAAAAAAGATTTTACTATAACTAGTAGCAATTTTTCTTTCTACGAAAAAATTAAAGTTCCGCCACCAACGTGGTGCCCTGATTGTAGGTGTATGAGACGCATGGTACATCGTAACGAAAGAACACTTCATCGAAGAATTTGCGATATAACTGGGAAAAATATAATTTCTATATATCGCCCAGATTGTCCATACACCATCTGCGACAAAGATTATTATTTTTCTGATGCTTTTGATCCATTTTCGTACGGAATCCCTTATAATCCTGATAAAAGCTTTTTTGACCAATTCTACATTTTCGCAAAAAAGGTTCCGCTTAGTTCTTTGTTTGTAAGAAACTCCATTAATTGCGAGTACAATCAAGACATGGGTGGATCCAAAGACTGTTACCTTTGCTCTAGAACTCATAATTCCCAAAATATGCTTTACACTTATAGGGGGAATAAATCGAATTATTGTGTGGATTGTTTTCAGTCGTTACAAAGTTCTGAGTTCCTGTATGAATGTATAAATGTTGTAACATGTAGCAATAGCAAGTTTTTAAATTTTTCTGATAAATGTTCTGACTCAGCGTTCTTGTATAACTGTACTGGATGTGTGGACTGTTTTATGTGTACTGACCTTCGAAACAAGCAATGTTATTTCAAAAACAAACAATATTCTAGAGAAGAATATAAGAAAATTATAGATTCTTATTCTTTGTCTTCATATAGTGGACAAGAGAAGGCCTTTAAAGAGTTTGAAGATTTTTTAAAAACACAGCCCAGGAAAAATTTAAATATCATTAGATCAAACGATGTTATAGGAGATAGTATCTCGGATTCGAAAGATTGTAATACTGTTTTTAATGTAAAATCATTACAAAATTGTTCGTATATATGGGACTCGAGTAACTTTACAGATTCAATGGATACATATTCAGGCATGTCTACAGAACTTACCTATGAAGCCACTGCTACTACCGGGCATAGCAATAATTGTCATTTTTGTGTGAGGGTTTATGAAGGTTCTCGTGATTGTGAATATAGTTGGTTTTTACAAAATTGTTCAAGTTGTTTCGGTTGTGTCGGGCTTAAAGATCAGGAGTATTGTATTTTTAATGTTAAATATACAAAGATTGAGTATTTTGAATTATTATCAAAAATAAAGTTTAAGATGTTAGAAGATGAAGAATATGGAGAATTTTTCCCAATGTACATGTCCCCGTTTGCGTATAATGATACTGTAGCTTATGAATATTTCCCTTTGACTCTAGAAGAGACAGAGAAACAAGGAATGAAATGGGGGGAAACAGAAGATAAAAATTATAAACCGACAAAATTATTTTCAGAGTTACCTGACGATATTGACGAAGTAGAGGATTCTGTCCTAAAAGAAATAATTTCTTGTGAACATGATGGGGGTTGTAAGCACGGCTGCACTAAAGCTTTCAGAATTACTGAAAATGAACTTTCCTTTTACAAAAGACGAAAGATACCTCTTCCAAGGAAGTGCCCTAATTGTAGATATTACAGACGTTTAGAATACCGTAACCCTACAACCCTACGAACAGCTGTTTGTATGTGTAAAGGATCAGAATTAAGTAATGGTGTATATAAAAATACTATAATCCATGAGCATGGGGTATCGTTATGTGGTAAAAATATTGATACGACAATGAAAGAAAATTCCGGTTTTCTTGTTTACTGTGAAAATTGCTACAAGAAAGAGGTGTTTTAAAGTGTAATCTAAATAAGATTTTGGTACAATAAAAACTATGAAAGAAGAAATTAAGAAATTTTTTAAGGGGGATTTGGATGACAGTGAAGAAACACTGGTGAAATACTCGCACGATGCGAGTGTTTTCGAGGTGAAGCCCCAGGTTGTGCTTTTCCCGAAAGATTCAGAAGATGTAAAAAATTTAGTTAAATGGGTAGGCGATAATAAAGAAAAGTATCCTGCCATCTCGATAACTTGCCGATGCGCGGGTACGGACATGTCTGGTGGATCTATAGGGGAATCTATAATACTCGATTTCACAAAATACATGAACAAATTGATTGGTGGGCCAAACCCGATAAAAAATTCTACTGGCTCAACGCTTCCTGGAGTATCAGGTGGCAATCAAAATTTTTTACCATTTGCGGGTACTATCACAGTCGAACCGGGTATGTTTTACCGGGATTTTGAAAAGATTACCAAAGAAAAAGGCATGATCCTGCCTTGTTATACCGCTTCGAAAAATTTAAATGCCATGGGTGGTATGTTTGGCAACAATTCCGCTGGTGAGCGTACATTGCGTTTCGGCAAGACAGAGGAATACATCGCCGAGGCCCAGGTTGTGTTTGCCGATGGTAATGAGTACACGGTCAAACCACTTTCCAAGAACGAACTAGAAGCAAAGATCTCTCAGAACGATTTTGAAGGTGGTGTGTACAAAAGAATATTTAATCTTATAACAGAAAATGCAGAGGATTTGAAAAACGCCAAACCCAAAGTTCACAAAAATTCAGCGGGCTACACTCTGTGGAACGTTGTTGACTTTGATGGTGTCCGTGGTGAGGCAGAGTATTTCGATTTGAACAGAATCTTGGTTGGGTCACAGGGCACACTCGGTATTGTTACCCAAATCACTTTTAAGCTTATTGAAGACCCAAAATACCGTAAACTACTCGTGCTCTTTATGCGAGACATGAATTTGCTCCCTGGTTTGGTTAACAAAATTTTAGTACACAATCCAGAAACAATAGAAACATATGATGACAAGACTTTTTTCTTGGTGCTTAAATATATCAAGGATTTTACAAAGCTCTTGGGTGTTGGCAACTTACTGAAACTTATGTTTAGTTTTGGGCCAGAGGCGTTGATGACACTCCGGCACGGTTTCCCAAAACTAATAATTCTGGTTGAGTTTGCTGGTAGCAATCAGGCAGAGGTAGACTTGGAGGCCAAGAAGACCTTGGAGAGTTTGAGGATGTATAAAAAAATAGGATTACATTTGACTCGGAGTGAGTTTGAAGCCAAAAAATATTGGACCATCAGACACGAAGCTTTTAATCTGATTCGTTATCATTTGAAAAAAGTAAAATCCAAACCTTTCATTGATGACGTAGTAGTACGCCCAGAACATTTACCAGAATTCATGCCAGAGTTGTACAAAATACTTGGCGAATATAAAGACGAGATGACTTTTGCTGTCGGCGGTCATGCCGGGGATGGTAACTTGCACATCTATACTTTAGTAGACCCGAGTGATCCAAATTTAAAACAGATGGTCCTAGATGTGTCTGACAAGGTGTATACGTTGGTAACCAGGCTTGGCGGTTCGATCACTGCGGAGCACAACGATGGACTCATCCGAACCCCATATTTGAACAAGATGTATAATCCGAAAATAATCAATATTTTCAAGGACATAAAGGGTATTTTTGATTTAAAACACATACTTAATCCCGGTAAAAAAGTACCCGAAGACAACTACGGTCCCGGCACTCGTGAGTATTTAATAGCCCATATCCCATCCAACAAGTAGCAAATATTTGCTTTATAAAGTTTTTTGTATATAATAGCCCTTATGTTTTCAATCACAGCAAAAACAAGAGATTTGAGCGCCGACCTCGAGAAGATGAGGTCAAATGATGAGATGCCGTCCGTATACTACGGATCCGGTGTTGCCTCTACATCAATTTCTGTACCAAAAATCGCTTTCCAGAAAATCTGGAGAGACGCGGGTGAATCAACACCGATCGAACTTACAGTTGATGGCAAGAAAGTGAACGTACTAATCCACGACGTGGCTATGCACCCAGTTACAAACGAACCTATACACGTAGACTTTTTGGTAGTTGATATGAGTAAGAAAATTTCTGTCTCCGTTCCTCTAGAATTCGTTGGTGTTGCTCCTGCAGTAAAGAGTGGATTGGGTATTTTGGTCAAGGTTCTATACGAGATCGAAATCGAAGCATTACCGAAAGATTTGCCACACAATATCGAAGTTGATATCTCAACTCTCGTGGACGCAGAAAGCCAGATTGCAGTATCAGACTTGAAAATGCCAACTGGGGTGACTGCTATAGCCAAAGCTTCTGAAGTTGTAGCTGCTATCGCTCTACAAAAAGAAGAAAAAGAAGAAGAATCTGCTCCTGTTGACCTATCTGCAATTGAAGTAGAAAAGAAGGGTAAGAAAGAAGAAGAAGCCCCAGCTGCCGAATAAGTTTCCAAAATCTCTCTAAAAATGTTAAAATAAAAACTATGGCGTACAAAAAACCCATAGTTTTTATTTTGTTACTTTGCGTTTTATTCTATAGCAAAGTTTCTGTATCAGATGCAGCTGTTGATTGTCTGACACTTTCCACTACCTCGCCCCAAGCAGACAAGGATTTTTGCAGGAATGAACTCGTTAACATAGAAAGACAACTCGAAGAATTACTAAACAAGCAAAAAGCGCAACAAAAAGACACCAGCACCTTGAAGGGTGCAGTGGATAGTCTAAACGCAGAGATTAAAACTTTACAAACCAAGGTGAAAGCCAGGTCTTTAGCTATTGCTAGCCTCAAGGTTTCTATCAATGAAAAATCTTCCAAGATAGCTACCCTAGAAGAAAAAATAGATAAACAACATGAATCTATAGCTCAACTGCTTCGAAATACCAACGATTTCGACAATGAGAATCTGTTGCATTTACTAATGTCTGATAACAGCCTGTCTGATTTCTATGCCGACCTAGAATCATATTCATCCATCAAAGAATCAGTAAAGCGATCGGTTGACCAAATCAGAGGTGTAAAAACTGAAACCGAAGAAGAAAGGAAACAGCTCGAAGAAAAAAGGAATGCTGAGACCGACGCCAAAGCTAGCCTCGAAAGTGCTCAGAAAAAAGTCGCTCAAGCTGAAGTAGAGAAAAAGAAACTTTTGTCTATTTCAAAAAACAAAGAATCCGAGTACAAAAAGCTTGCTGCCGAAAAGAAAGTCCAAGCTGACAAAATTCGTAGTGCACTGTTTAACTTGGCCGGTATTTCAACCAAGATTGAATTCGGTACGGCTCTTGAGTATGCTAACCAAGTTAGTAAAATAACAGGTGTAGATCCAGCATTCCTTTTGGCTATACTTACCCAAGAAAGTAATTTGGGATCAAATGTGGGTCAGTGTTATCTGACGAATACCGATACCGGAGCTGGGGTGGGCAAAAACACAGGTACTCCATTTTCGAATGTTATGAAACCGAGTCGTGATGTGGGACCATTCCTAGATATCACTAACAAACTTGGGTTCAACGCTTTCAAAACAGCGGTGTCTTGTCCTATCGCGGGGGTTGCCGGCTGGGGTGGGGCTATGGGGCCTGCACAGTTTATACCTTCAACTTGGAAAATATTTGAAAAGAGATTAGAGAGTGCTTTGGGTCATTTTGCGAACCCTTGGTCGCCGGCAGATGCCTTTATGGCCTCTGGAATGTACCTCACAGACCTAGGGGCGGTTGGGGATAGCGCCAGTGCTCAAAATAGGGCTGCCTGCAAATACTATGGCTCTGGGGGGTCGTCTTGTTCCTACAGTAAAAGTGTCCAAAAGCTGAAAACCAAGATCCAAGACAACATAGATTTGCTTCAAAGTTAGAAATGTGTTAATCTAGAAAAATTATGAAAAAAGGTATCCACCCAAAATACAGTAACAAAGCACAAGCCATCTGCGCTTGCGGAGCAGTTTTTTCTATTGGTTCTACTCTAGATGAGATCCGAGTTGAAATCTGCAGTCAGTGTCATCCTTTCTACACCGGTAACGAAAAAATTCTAGACATAGCTGGACGTGTAGACAAGTTCAAGAAGCGTATGGCTGCTGCCAGTGCTGCAAAAAAATAACCAACTAGAGCCTGGATAATTTTTGCGTCATCGCCCTCGGAGCCATAAGGATAGGGGACGGCCGACGCTTAAAATTGTCCAGGCTCGTTTGTTTTAATGAACCTAGAAGAATTAAAAAAAAATCATCAAACAAGTTATCTAGCAGAAATGCTGGAGCGTTTGAATCGGCAAGAAGCTGAAGTACGAACAATGTTGGAGAGCGATGACAGCCTGCATGACCTAGCCGGAGAAGAATTGAAGGCTATTCAAACAGAAAGAGAAAACATTGAAAAGCAAGTTGAGGACATCCTAGCAAAAGAAAAAGAAGAAGATGAATTCCCAAATGAAATCGTGCTCGAAGTCAGAGCTGGTGCTGGAGGCGACGAAGCCGCACTCTTTGCTTGGGAGCTCGCTCATATGTACGAACGGTATGCAGAAATAACCGGCTGGCAATGGAAGGTAAACTATGAATCAAAGAACGACATCGGTGGTTACAAAGAAGCTTCTTTCGAAGTAAAAGGTAATGATGTGTATAAATCTCTGATGAATGAAACCGGAGTGCATCGAGTACAGCGAGTACCAGCTACCGAGAAAAATGGCAGAGTGCATACTTCTACGGCATCTGTGGCGGTGCTTCCGATCAAGAAGAAAGTAAATTTTGAAGTTAACCCCGCAGAGTTCGAAATGGAATATTCGCGTTCAGGCGGCAAGGGCGGCCAGAACGTGAACAAAGTTGAAACCGCAGTTCGCATAATCCATGTACCGACAGGACTCGACGTTAGATCAACCAACGAACGTTCGCAGTTGGCTAACCGAGAAAAGGCGATGGCTATACTTCTAGCCAAATTACAACAAAAGAAAGAAGAAGAAGAAGCCAGGAAGTATTCCGGTGAACGAAAGAATCAAATAGGTAGTGGGGACCGGAGCGAGAAAATCCGCACATATAACTTTCCACAGGACAGAATTACCGACCACCGGATCAAGAAATCTTGGCACAATCTGCCGAAAATCATGGAGGGAGAAATCCAGCCAATAATCTCTGACTTGCTCTCTGGTGTAGTGGGGGAAGAAGACGAAGACTAATAGTTTAATTTTTTTAAAAAATGAAAAACAAAAGAATATTTTATTATTTCTGGGAATCAGCCAAAAAGCATCGATTTTGGTTTTTTTTCATGTTTCTGTGTTATGGTATCGCCAGCATATCTTCGAACACGCTCAGCCCACTTCTTTTTAAGAAGATTATTGATTTGATTGAAGCAAAGAATTACCTAGACGTTTCTCGCGACGAGATCATGTATATTGTTTTGCTTATCGGCTTGAACACTCTTGCTTTTAATATATTTTACCGCATTGGTGACCTATCCCTAAATAAATTTGAGGCCCGTAGCATGCGTGACCTCAGCCGAGATACTTTTAACCGCTTGTTGAAACATTCTTATTCTTTTTATGCCAACAGTTTTGCTGGATCACTTGTTGCTAAGGCCAAAAGGTTTACCACCTCCTTTGAAGGAATTGTGGACAAGATTTCTCTGGAGGTTTACTTTATTATACTCAAGTTAACTGGAATCTTTGTGGTTTTGTTTATCCAGGCTCCAAAGGTGGCTTATGTTTTTTTGGCTTGGTTTATCTTGTATGTAGGTATTACATTTATTTTTGTTAAAAAGAAAAGAAAATATGACCTAAAGATAGCCGAAGCGGACTCGGAGGTCACGGCTTCTTTGGCTGACGTCATCACTAACATAATAAATCTTAAAATATTTGCTTCTTCAAAATCAGAATCGGTTCGACACCAGGAAGTTTTGCAAAAGGAATATATAGCAATCATCAGAAGTTGGATGTTTACCAACTGGCAATGGCTCTTTCAGGGTTTGATGATTGGAGTACTTCAGATAAGCACAATATTCATCATGGTAGATATGTGGCTTCGGGGTGAGGCATCGACAGGCTTAGTGGTGCTGGTGCAAACATACATGATCATTATCTTTGACCCATTGTGGGCAATCAGTAGAACATTGATCAAGTTTATAAAAGACCTGTCCAATGCAGAAGGGATGATCGATATTTTGGATAAACCGATCGATATCCTCGATCCAGAAAATCCAGAAGTATCGAGAATTAAAAACGGGGACATAAAGTTTGAAAATATTTGCTTTGCTTACGGTCAAAATAACAAAGTGTTTGAAAACTTCAATCTGCACATTAAACCAGGTGAAAAGATTGGTTTGGTGGGACGCTCTGGTGCTGGTAAGACAACGATAACCAAGATACTTCTGCGGTTCATTGATGTACAGTCCGGGACTGTTTTGATAGACGGACAAAACATAAAAAACTTGTTGCAGGACGACCTGCGTTCAAACATTTCTTATGTACCTCAAGACCCGATATTATTCCACCGCACCATCGAAGAAAATATCAGTTATTCTAAAGAAAATTCAACCAAAGAAGAAATTGTCGAAGCAGCCAAGAAAGCCCATGCTCATGAATTCATATCAAACTTCCACAAGGGATACGATACTCTGGTAGGTGAGCGTGGTATCAAACTCTCGGGTGGAGAAAGACAGCGGGTAGCCATAGCTCGAGCTATGCTCAAAGATGCACCGATCATAGTACTCGACGAAGCAACCAGCTCACTCGACAGTGAAAGTGAATTCTACATCCAAGACGCTTTCAATAAACTTATGGAGAACAAGACCACCATAGTCATAGCGCACCGGCTTTCTACAATCAAAAAGATGGATAGAATAATAGTATTAGATCAGGGTGGTATCGTTGAGGAGGGTACCCACGAAGAACTCATATCCAAGGACGGACAATATGCAAAACTCTGGAATCACCAGACTGGGGGATTCTTGGAGGGGGTAGATGAAGACTAGTTTGTAAATTAATATTAAAATAAAATCCATTTATGAAAGGAATTTTAAATAGTCCGGTCGTATATCTTTGGCGAAAGATGTATGAGTATGCTGGCAATAGAAAGAAAAATATTAATCTAGCCACGTTTATGTTTGTGATGGCTACCATAGTTGTTGCTATACAACCTGTGGTTTTTGCATTATTTTTAAACTTCGTTCAAAAAAATGATCTAACGAAGCAAAATCTCCCGCATTTATTTTTAATACTACTTCTATTAGTTGCGACTGAGTTGGTTTTTTGGGTGTTTTGGGGACCAGCGAGGGTAATAGAACAAAAGAGTGCTTTCGCGGTTCGCAAGAATTACAAAGAATATCTACTTAAGGGAGTTATGGCTCTGTCCTTGCCTTGGCACGCTGACCACCATTCCGGGGACACAATAGACAAAATAGAAAAAGGGAGCCTCTCGATTTTTTATTTTTCGATGGAAAGTCATAACTTTATATCTGCGTTCCTCAAGCTTTTAATATCTTTTAGCGTGCTGGCGTACTTTAGTTTGTACCCCTCATTGATTGTTATTGTGATATCTATTTTTACTTTCTATATCATGTTTACCTATGATAAAAAGCTAGTTCCAGGATACAGGGTTGTGAACCGTTTAGAAAATAAAACAGCGGCGAAAGTCTATGATGTTATCAGTAATATCACTACTGTGATAATACTTCGCATTGAGAATCTGGTCTTTAAATCTATTAGTAAATCAATAGACAAACCACTGGGACAATTTAATGAAAATGTTTTGAATAATGAAAAGAAGTGGTTCTGGGCTTCGATTTTTGGACAAATCTCTGTAGCGCTTATGGTCGGTCTGTATTTGTTCTTGGGGGTCAAAGCGGGAACAGAGATTTTAATAGGATCAATTTATATTCTGTATAGTTATGCTTCTCGTGTCAAAGATACATTTTTTAGCTTTGCCCTGCTCTACAGTAACAGTGAAAAGTGGAAAGCGAGTATTCATAATGCTGAAGAAATATCGAAGGATTTTATACAAGCTGAGTTATCAGAAAACAAGCATCTGCCACGTAACTGGTCCTCGCTTTCGGTGAGAAATTTATCTTTTTCTTATCACGAGAGCGACGACGCGGACCTGCATCTCGATGAAGTTAATATAAGCTTCAAAAAAGGAGAGAAGATAGCTGTTATTGGAGAAAGTGGTGGTGGCAAGACTACTTTCTTGAAGCTTTTCCGCGGTCTTTATTTACCCAAGACAATTGTATTGGAAATAGATGACAAAGTACAAAATAACGACTTTAACTCAATCAGCGATTCAATCTCTTTGATACCTCAAGATCCAGAAATCTTTGCTACGACGATTCGAGAAAATATAACTCTGGGGGTGGAATATTCTGACGAAGAAATTTCAAAGTATACTGATCTTTCTGCTTTTACTGACGTGGCCACTAGACTACCCAAAGGGCTAGAATCAAATATAGTTGAAAAAGGTGTAAATCTAAGCGGGGGAGAAAAACAGAGGTTGGCTTTGGCTCGAGGTCTTCTCGCTTCGAAAGACAAAGATATTGTATTGTTGGATGAGCCTACCAGTAGTGTAGATTTTCATAATGAGTTGAAGATTTATGAAAATATATTTAAAGCTATGCCAGAGAAAACTATAATTTCATCTATCCATCGACTTCACTTACTTTCACTATTTGATAATATTTACTTCTTCAAAGATGGAAAAGTCGTTGCCAATGGCAACTTAGATCAGCTTAAAAGTGAATCTCCAGATTTTCAAAAGCTCTGGGAAAAGTATCTAAAGACCCAAAACCAGTAAGCTGTATCTAGCATTGCCTTTACTTTGATTATGTGTCATACTTAAGCCTAGTAGGTTTCGGAGAGCTTTTTGCGTTTCGTTTTCTACGTCCCGTCGAACGGGACATTATAAAGTATGTTTTGCCCGGTTTTTTGTAAAAACGGGAGAAAGTTTTTAATGGCTACAAAGCTATACGTAGGGGGACTCCCTTACTCAACTACCGAAGATGCACTACGTGCACACTTCGCACAAGCAGGATCAGTTACATCTGCTGTGATTATCATGGACAAAATGTCCGGTCGCTCTAAGGGTTTTGGTTTCGTTGAAATGGCATCAGAAGAGGAAGCAGAAAAAGCTATCTCTATGTTCCACGACCAAGACTTTGATGGCAGAAAGCTCACCGTAAACATCGCTCGTCCAATGGAAGCTCGACCACCAAGACAAGGAGGTGGAAGTTTCGGAGGAGGACGCCGAGAATACTAATCTCTGTAATCTAGTCAAAAAGCCACCCTTTACTGGGTGGTTTTTTGTTTTAATAATAAATTATGATAGATTTGATTCATGAAATTATTTTTTCGAAAAATTAGGCATAAAGCCATAATAAATAAATTACGAATACCGGCAAATGCTTCGGTATTAGATACTTCATGCGAAGACGGAAGTTTCTTGTCGGTGCTACTTTCTAAAAACCAGGGAAAGAATTTAAAATTATACGGCATAGATATCAACGAGCGGGAAATAGAAAAAGCAAAGGCTTTAATTCCAGAAGCGAGCTTTACTGCAACCGACAACA
Organism: Minisyncoccota bacterium; assembly: GCA_018062425.1. Classification (GTDB taxonomy): domain Bacteria; phylum Patescibacteriota; class Minisyncoccia; order Phycocordibacterales; family UBA9973; genus UBA9973. The sequence continues at coordinate 30,528 of JAGOSH010000006.1, forward strand.
AATCCATACCGTTTCCGGATCGACATTTTGATGTGGTTATAAGCTCTATGACGCTACACCACATGTCTAACCCAAGTGAATCCATTAATGAAATGAAAAGAGTTCTGCGAGAAAACGGTTCTATCTACTTGGTAGACATCATAGCCAAGAACAGACTGTTCTATTTCTTTTTGAAGCGGTTAAAGTGCCCTGCGCCGTATCATTTTGAAAAGTTTTACTTCTTGCCGGACTTAGAGAAGTTGCTGTCAGGAAGTGGGCTCAAGGTTATGAAAACAAATAGATCCTACATCATTCCAGTTGTTAACATTGTTATGCAAGTTTTGGTGCTCGAGGTCAAGACTGCTTAACTTGCATTTGTTGGATTTGTTTGCGAATTAAAGCTTTATTTGTTATATTCTCTAAACGGAGATTTGCTCCAGTTTTGTATTTTGAGCGTGTAGTTCAGTGGTAGAACGCTGTCCTGATAAGACAGAGGTCGATGGTCCGATTCCATCCACGCTCACCGATATTTGTAGCCACAAAGTTTATGCTACAATTCTTATATGAATTATTTTTACTTACTTTTTCCAGTTGCGGTTTGGATCATTAGTCAGACTATAAAGTTCTGGGTTCGAGTTTACAAGAAAAATGTGCCGAACAATATTAAAGGTGCGTTCTGGGTATACGTCTGGGCTGGGGGAACTCCGAGCACTCACACTGCTATTTTAACTTCTAGTTTAGTGCTCGTGCTTTACCACTATGGGCTTTCTCCTGTTTTTACTTTCGCTCTGGCGGTTACGATGCTGGTACTCTACGACATGGTTGTGGACCGGAAAAGGGAAGAAATGCTAGAACAGTATTACATGAAAGACGCTTCGCTTTTAAGCGAGGTTAAAGACGGCTATATTCTGGATTTGGCAGGGCATACCCTCAAAGAAGTCCTCTGGGGTGCTGCCTTGGGAATAAGTATTGGAATAATCACTATATATTTTATATTGTAGTAGATTTGCATACCCAATAACTTTGCTCTATACTAGGTTATAAGCCTTATCCGGCTTTTGTTTTTGTGGTAGAACAAGAAAAACAACCAAATATTGAGGTGAAAAAAAGTGATAATGCCTGGCTTCGACCGGTTTTGACTTTCTATGCCAAGGTCACTTCGTGGGTGATTTTACCCCTGGTGGTGGCTGTCCTGTTGGGCAGGTATGTTAGTCAATCTTTCGGAAGTCAGAGTTGGTTTTTCTTGGCTGTTATAGGTGGATTTTTAATAACATGTTTTGGTATATACAGAGAGGTTAAAGAATACAAAAAAACTTTATAAAATGGCAACAAATAATTTAGAAACCACAGAACAATCAGTAAGTCACGAAGTAACTATTTACGCAGAACCTATTTTTCACATTGGTGGGCTTGAGGTGACGAATTCACTGCTCACGTCTTGGTTAGCTGTGTTGATAGTGCTTATTTTTTCTATAATCATTAGGATTAATTTAAAGAAAATTCCAGGGAAGCTACAGCATGTATTCGAGATAATTCTAGGGGGAGCGATTTCGCTTGTTGATCAAGTTACCAACGACAGAAAGGTATCCAATAAAATATTCCCAATTGTCTTTAGTGTTTTTGTATTTGTACTTATCAATAATTGGGTTGGAATACTGCCGTTTATTGGTTCGGTGGGCTATTATGCAATGCACGACGGGCATAACGTATTCGTTCCTTTTTTTCGAGGTGGAACAGCAGATATTAACACTACCTTAACCCTGGGAATTGTTGCTGTTGTTGGTTCAAATCTATTCGGAATCATAACACTCGGTGCATGGAAAACTCTAAATAAATATGTTAAGCTACAGGAGCTCGGGTCTATCTTTACGAAGGTTCGTAAGGATCCGAGTGTGCTTGTAGTAGCACCGGTATCTTTCTTTGTCGGTATAATAGAACTTATAGGAGAAGTAGCGAAGATAGCTTCGCTTTCATTCCGTTTGTTCGGTAATATTTTCGCAGGGGAAGTATTGCTATCTTCGATGGCTGCAATACTGGCTTTTATCCTGCCTACACCCTTCCTTTTCTTGGAAGTATTCATTGGGCTTATACAGGCATTGATTTTCGCCTTACTGACCACTGTGTATTTCACCATAGCGGCGCAAGATCACAGCGAACATGAAGAGCACGAACACGAGAAAGGAAAAGACAGTAGAAAGGAAGAGCTGGTTCACATTTAGTTTATTAAATTATTAATAAAAAGGTCATTATTATAAAAATTAGTATTACCCGAATATCGGGAAAAAATTATGGAAACAACAGAATTGGTTAGTTCAGTTATTAATTTAGCTCCAGTGGCAAAGTCTCTAGCAATAGGTTTGCCAGCAGTTGGTGCGGCTTTGGGTATCGGTATGATTGGTAGCAAGGCTATGGAAGCTATCGGTAGGAACCCAGAAGCGGCAGGTAAAATCCTCGTACCTATGCTATTGGCTTCAGCATTCGCAGAAGCTGTTGCTATTTACGGTTTGGTTATTGCTTTCTCAATTAAGTAAGTAAGTCTTCAAAATCATAATGGAAGCACTGATTTCAACATTTCACATAGACTGGAAGTTAATGGTCGCTCAGATCATTAACTTTGCTGTTGTCTTTGCGGCTTTGTATCTTTTAGCAGCTAAACCACTAAAAAAGTTGATACAAGAAAGAACAGAAGAAATTACTACTGGGCTTTTGAGTGGAAAAGAAAACCAGACTCTTCTAGAGAATACCAAAAAAGAATACGAAGCAGTATTACTCAAAGCTCGCAATGAAGCTCATGAATTGCTACAAGAAACCAAAATAGAAGCAAATGCAAAGAAAGCTGAAATGCTTGAAGTTGCGAAAAGCGAAGTTGCTACTATTATAGAAAATGGCAAGAAAACCCTCGAAGCCGAGAAAACAAAAATGGTAAACGAAGCAAAAAACGAAGTTGCCAGTCTTGTAATCCAAGCAACTGAGAAAGTTTTGCAAGAAAAAAGCAAGTAATTAAATGTCCAAATTATCCGTAAAAAACATAGCAGAAGCAATATATGATGCGAGTCATGATAAATCTGGCAATGAGCTAGGGTTGGTGTTGAAACGTTCAGCACAGGTCCTAAAGGATAAAAGGATGCTCGGTAAATCAAAGGATGTTCTGATCGCTCTGCAAAAGATGATCGACAAAAAAACTAATACAATCAGAGCGAAAGTAACTACAGCGAAACCATTGAGTCCCAGTGAAAGAAAAAAAATAGAAGAAGGAATAAAAGAAAAGTACAAAGGGGAAGTGATAGTGAGTGAATTTTTTGAAAATAGAGAACTACTAGGAGGAATGAGGGTCGAAGTAGAGAATGAAATTCTAGACACCACATACAGAGCTAGGCTAGAGAAATTAGAAAAGTTTTTAATGAAATAGATATATGTCAAACCACATCGTAGAAAATTTAAGAAAAGAAATAGAAGCTTTCAAAATAGATGAGAACGCTTTAAAGGTGGGTCATGTGGTCGAAGTTTTCGACGGTATTGCCAAAGTTTCTGGCCTCTCTGATGTTAAATCTTCTGAAATGGTTACATTCTCTGGTGGGGAAACAGGTGTGGTTCTAAACCTCGAGGAAGACACAGTCGGGGTAATCATACTCGGTGACTTTTCTAAAATTGTTGAAGGCGACGAAGTAACTGCAACTGGCAAGATCTTGGAAGTTCCAGTAGGTGATGCACAAATCGGACGAGTATTAAATGCTTTAGGTCAACCTATCGACGGCAAGGGTGATGTGAAGACTTCAAAGTCATATCCAGTAGAGAAAGTTGCTCCAGGTGTGGTGACACGTCAAGGTGTAGACCAGCCAGTGCAGACAGGTATCAAAGCTATCGACGCTCTTATCCCAGTGGGTCGTGGTCAGCGCGAGCTTATCATCGGTGACCGACAGACAGGTAAGACGGCTATCGCTATAGATACGATTTTAAATCAAAAGGGTCAGAATATGATCTGTGTTTATGTTTCAATAGGACAAAAAGATTCCAAACTTCGCAAGTTACAAACTCGCCTAGAAGAAGGCGGTGCTATGGCATACACTATTATAGTTTCTGCAGGTTCTTCTGAGCCGGCAGCGCTTTCATACATCGCTCCATATGCGGGTGTAGCTATCGCAGAGTTTTTTATGGACCAAGGCAAAGATGTTTTAATAATTTATGATGATTTGTCTAAACACGCTGTAGCGTATCGAGAAATTTCGCTCCTTCTACGTCGTCCACCAGGTCGTGAAGCGTATCCTGGAGACGTTTTCTATCTACACTCTAGACTCCTTGAGCGTGCATGTCGCCGAAACCAAGACTACGGTGGAGGTTCTATCACCGCGCTTCCAATCATCGAAACTCAGGCTGGAGACTTGTCTGCATACATTCCAACCAACGTTATTTCTATCACCGACGGACAGATATTCCTCGAGACTGACCTTTTCTACAAAGGTATTCGTCCGGCAGTAAACGTCGGATTTTCGGTGTCTCGTGTGGGTGGTAATGCACAGATCAAGGCTATGAAGAAAGTGGCTGGAACTTTGAAACTTGACCTAGCGCAGTTCCGAGAATTAGAAGCTTTCGCACAATTCGGTTCTGACCTAGACGATGCTACCAAGCGTCAGCTAGAACGTGGCAAGCGCGCTGTTGAACTACTCAAACAACCTCAGTACGCTCCGGTACTCACAGAACATCAAATCGTATCATTGTACGCACTGGTGAAAGGCTATATGGATGATGTACCAGTAGAGGCTATCAAAGCTTTTGAACAAGGGTTGATCGACTATACAGACAACAATGCCAAAATGTTCCGCAAAGAAGTTCTTGATAAAAAAATGTGGACCGACGCCGGAGAAGCAGAGCTCAAGAAAGCAATCGAAGATTTCAAAGCTGGTTTTATGAAATAAATTTATGGCAGGAACCAAGGAAATTAAAAGACGAATAAAGAGTGTAAAGAACACAAAAAAGATAACCAAGGCCATGGAGCTTGTTTCAGCTTCCAAAATGAAACGTGCTGTCGCCAAAACTCTCGCTTCTCGTCTTTATGCCACTTATTCTTGGGAGCTTTTAACTTCTATTTCTGGCAAACTAGACGAGGCAACTCATCCATTTTTTACAGAGAATACAGAGGGTAAGACTTTGATTATTTTAATTACTTCAAACAGGGGACTCTGCGGAGGCTACAATGCACAAGTTATCAAGAAAACTATTTTAAAAATAAAATCTCTAGAAAACGAACAAGTTGAATTTCTAACTATCGGCAAAAAAGGTGATGCAGCTATGCGCAGAGTTGGACAAGACGTCGTCGCTTCCTTTTTAGAGTTACCAGATATTATTTCTCTTTACGACATAAATCCTATTTCAAAGTTTATAAGTGGAGAATACAAAGCAGGTGTATATAAAAATGTATATGTTGCCTACACAGACTTTATTTCAGCTTTAACTCAAACACCAAGAATAAGAAAACTATTACCGGTTTCCAAAAAAGAACTAAAGAAAGCTATTCAAGATGTTGGAGACCAAAAATCGAGAGATTTGTTGGATACAAAGCAAGATACAGGAGAATATATTTTCGAAGGAGACACGGATACGTTAATAGAATCTCTGGCAGAAAAATTGGTAAAGATGCAGATATATCAAATGTTACTAGAATCAAACGCTTCCGAACAGTCTAGTAGAATGATTTCAATGAAAAACGCAGGCGATGCAGCAGGAGAAATGATAGACGACCTTACTCTGATGTTCAACAAGGCGAGACAGGCAAACATTACCAGAGAAATAAGTGAGATCAGTGCCGGTATGGCGTCAGTTAGTTAAAAAATTATTATCAACATTATTAACCCAGTAGGTGATTCTACTGAATCAAATATTATGAACAAAACAGGAAAAATCAAAAGAATAATCGGGCCGGTCGTAGACGTAGAGTTCGAAGGTGACATGCCGGAAGTGTACAACGCACTGACCGTGAAAAATGGTGACAAGATCCTAACGCTAGAAGTAGAACAGCATATCGGTGGCGGACTTGTGCGTACTGTGGCCATGGATACTACCGATGGACTTTCTCGCGGTATGGATGTCACTGACACCGGTGCTCCTATTTCTGTTCCAGTTGGTACAGGTACTCTCGGAAGAATCTTTAACGTCCTCGGTGAATCTATTGATGACGCAGGTGGAGTCAACACCCAGAAAACATCTCCTATTCATCGCAGTGCCCCTTCTTATGTATCTCAGGCTACCAAAGTTGAAATTCTCGAAACTGGCATCAAGGTTATCGACCTTATCTGTCCGGTGCTAAAGGGTGGAAAAGTTGGACTCTTCGGAGGTGCTGGTGTGGGTAAGACTGTGGTCATCCAAGAGCTCATCCACAACATCGCATCTAACCACGGAGGCTACTCAGTGTTCGCTGGTGTGGGAGAGCGTACTCGTGAAGGTAATGACCTATATCACGAAATGAAAGATTCTAAAGTTCTCGACAAGGTGGCCATGGTCTTCGGTCAGATGAACGAACCACCAGGTGCTCGTATGCGTGTGGCTCTCTCTGGGCTAACTATGGCAGAACACTTCCGTGACGAGGAAGGCAAAGACGTCCTTTTCTTTATCGACAACATTTTCCGTTTTACTCAGGCGGGTTCCGAGGTATCTGCACTTCTCGGACGTATTCCATCAGCGGTGGGTTACCAGCCAACTCTAGCAACAGAAATGGGAAATCTACAAGAAAGAATTACTTCTACTGATAAAGGCTCTGTTACCTCTGTTCAAGCTGTGTACGTGCCAGCGGACGACCTTACTGACCCAGCACCAGCTACTACATTTTCTCACTTGGACTCCACTGTGGTTCTTAACCGTTCGCTTTCTGAGCTCGGTATTTATCCAGCAGTTGACCCGCTCGACTCATCTTCTACCATCCTTGATCCAAACATTGTAGGTGTAGAACACTATGAAGTTGCTCGTGAAGTACAGAGAATTCTACAACGCTACAAGGACTTGCAAGACATCATTGCAATTCTAGGTATGGAAGAACTTTCCGAAGCAGACAAGGAACTAGTAGCTCGCGCTCGAAAAATCCAGAAATTCCTTTCTCAGCCGTTCTTCGTGGCAGAACAGTTCACCGGAAAACCGGGAGCGTATGTATCACTCGCTGACACCATCCGATCTTTCAAAGAAATATTGGAAGGCAAACATGATGATAAATCAGAGAATGAGTTTTATTTGATAGGTGCACTTTAAAAAATGTCAACGAAGCAAATAAAATTAAAAGTCGTAACCCCAGAAAAACTAATCCTAGAAGAACTAGTGGATTCTGTTACTGTACCTACTACTGAAGGGGAAATAGGTATTTTGCCAGATCACGTGCCACTTGTGGCCGGGCTTAAGTCTGGTGACATAGTAGCCAATACAAATGGCGAGGAAGTACCAATGGCTGTAGTTGGTGGATTTGTAGAAGTGAATAAAGTTGAGGGAGTGACGACGGTAGTTATACTCGCTGACTTTGCCGAACATGTCGGAGAGCTTAGTGATGAAGCCATAGAACGCGCCCATGCTCGTGCAGCAGAGCTCAAGAAAGCAATGGAAGACAAAGAGCATGTAGATTTCGAACACTTCGAATCCGAACTAGAACGCTCAATAACTCGTATTAAAATTGCCGACAAGTGGAGGAGTAAGAAGTATCGGAAATAATTTTTAATGTCTAATTTTTATATAGTAGCTACACCGATTGGGAATATGCAGGACATAACCCTGCGTGCTTTGGAGATTCTGAAAACTGTAGACATTATTCTGTGTGAAGATACGCGCACCACAGGTAGATTGCTCGAACGACATGGTATCAAGAACCATTTGATGAGCTATCACGCTCAAAGCAAACTCGCCAAAGTTGATAAAATTTTTGAGCTTATCGAAGAGGGTAAGAATATTGCGCTAGTGTCCGACGCTGGAACCCCAACTATTTCTGATCCCGGGGCATTACTGATTTCAAAGATAAAAGATAAATTTGCCGATACTGTGAAAGTTATTCCAATACCCGGTGCAAGCGCGCTCGTCACAGCGCTATCGGCATCCGGATTACCAACCCACGAATTTGTATTCTTGGGATTTTTACCACATAAAAAGGGAAGAGAGACTTTGTTTAAAGAAATAGCGGAAGCAAAGAGGACGGTCATTTTCTACGAATCCACTCACCGTATGCTCAAAACCTTGGAAGCATTGATAAAATTCTGTCCAGATAAAAAAGTATGTGTCGCCCGCGAACTGACCAAGATATACGAAGAATTCAAAACAGGTAGCGCAGAAGAGCTTCTAACTTTTTTTACCGAAAACAAAGAAAAACAAAAAGGGGAGTTTGTAGTACTCGTATCTAACTAATTCGGACGTCCGACGTCCGAATTACAATACGTCTTCTGGGTCGACTTGAATGTGAAAGTTCTCGTTGTTTGAAATTTCGTTCAAGATTTGGTCGAGCGCTGGATTCAAGGTTCCATCAACATAAATTTCCGGTAATGACCAAAGACTATTTTCCAATCTGAGGAGTATATTGTTTCCGTATATAACTGGTTCGAAAGCATCGAGCATTTCTGCGATTTCATTTTGACTGCTTTTCTTTGCTTTCCCATCTTTAGAACTTATTTTAATGAATCTTTTGTATGGTGGATAACCCAAGCTCTGTCTGTCTGCGAGCTCTTCTTTTACATAGCTCGCCAAACTGCCATTCAATATAGAGGTTATTACTCCGTCGTCGGTGTTTCTGGTTTCAATGAATAAATCTTTGCTGGTTTTCTCTAGGGTTTGCAAAATAAGTTGAAGGATTTTTTCACTAATTTTGAAATTTGGTATACTCCACAATGAATCAAATGACACCATTACCGAAAGGGGCAGGTTTTCTTTTATATAATACAAAGCCATTTCTGTTCCCAGGAGTATAGAGCCTGGTGTTTTTTCAAATTCCTTTATTGTTTTTTCTGCGCCAGCTTTGGTTCTGACCGCTTCTTTGTTGAGCTCAAAGATTTTTGTATCTGGAAAATGTTTGGTTAGTTCTTCGTAAACTAACTCCGTCCCAACACCGAGTGTTATCAGGTTCCAGCTACCACAATTTCCACAAACAGTATCAGGATTTTTTTCATGTTTGCATTTATTGCAGACAAATAGTCTTTTCTTTTTGTCTTTGCTCATATACAGCACCAGTGGCGCTTGGCATTCGGGGCAGTACACTGGAGTCTCGCAATGTTTGCAAACAGTATAAGTTGCTAGTCCTTTGCGTAGGGTAAAAACGAAAACACTTTGACCTTTTTCAATAGTTTTCCTAATCTGGTCCAAGCTTTCTTCGCTTACTACTTGCCACTTACTGTTTTCATTTTTCTTCACTCCTTTTTCGATGACACGTATTACTGTGTCAGTGTTTATCCGAAAGGATATTGGTCGGACTTCACCAAAGCCCATAATTTCTTTGCGCCCGATGGTTTCAAATCGGAGTAGCGTGTCTGACAGTATTAGTTTGATTTTTGTTTTTTGTGCGTAAAGTTCAGTAAAAGTTCGTAGGTCTATACCCGGTTCAGTTACTGATTTGTAGGAACTACTGCTCTCGTGTTCAAGCACGATAACCCGGATATCATTTCTGGGTATTGAAAGGTATGGTGCGGTGCCCAGTATGAGCAGAGCATGTTCCGAAGCTACGGCCTGTTTTACAGACTCTTCGAGTTTCTTTTTGGACATACCACTGTAAAGGGTAACCACAAAGTTTTCGATTCCACGACTGAGTACGTTTTTAAAAAACTCGATATCGCTTTCCCTTGGTAACACAATAAACACGGACTGATGCAGGGCAAAGGATTCACGGATCAGGGTTTTGTAATATGAAATTCTGTCTTCGGTGTTTGTTTGAAACAATACTTTTTCAGGTTTTACGTTGCTGTCAGGTAGGTTGTGGTCTTGGGTGTATTTTATAAAAAGTTTAGACAACTCATCATAGTTTTCTTTTAATACTTCTGGTATTAGGTGTGACAAAACAAAGTTTTTGTTCAGGATCGAATACTTGGCCAAGTCCAGTGCCGAGGTGACAAATTCGTTCCTGAGGATAGAGTGCCCTTTAACCTCTTCTATTTTGCGCAGATTGAAATCCGCCCCCTTGATTTGCATCTTGCTTTCTAGGGCTTCTTTTACCTCTATCACTAGACCTAGGATTTTCCTTTTCCTCAAAGAAATAGAAACTATGTCGTTTACATGGACAGAAAGAGAGGTGAAATACGTTAATTCCTCTTCAAAAGCTACTTTTTGGAGCGGTATAACTGTTACTACAAGCATATTTCAATATTAGCACAGACTGTGATATATTACCCTTTATGGGACTCTTTTCGAGGAAACTAGGTATAGATTTGGGCACTGCCAATACCTTGGTGTATTTGCCAGGTAAAGGAGTCGTAATAAACGAACCTTCAGTAGTGGCTGTATCAGAACAGGATAACAAAGTTTTGGCAATAGGAATAGAAGCAAAAGAAATGGTGGGCAAAACGCCAGACTCCATCATCGCGTATAGACCAATGAAAGACGGGGTGATCGCAGACTATCGTATCACCGAGGCCATGCTCCGGTATTTCATAAACAAAGCATTGGGTAAATTTAATTTTTGGAAACCAGATGTGATGGTCTCTGTTCCGGCTGGTGTAACTTCGACCGAGAGGCGCGCCGTTGTAGAAGCTGCCATTCGTGCAGGTGCGCGCAATGCTTTTGTTGTGAAGGAGCCTATCTTGGCGGCTATTGGTGCGGGTATTCCTATATATGAATCCAAGGGTCACATGATCGTGGACATCGGTGGTGGGACTACTGACGTGGCTGTGATATCTCTCGGTGGCATCGTGGCCTCTACTTCGGTGAAATGTGCTGGTACTAAAATCGACGCTGCTATTGCCGACTACATCAAAAAGACTTTCAACCTAGCTATCGGTGACCGTACCGCAGAGGAAGTAAAAATAAAAATCGGTGCAGCGGTACCACTGGAAGAAGAACTTCGAGTTACTATCAAAGGACGGGATTACATTCAAGGTCTGCCACGTAGCGCTCAGGTCAGCACCAACGAAGTAGTTAAAGCCATAGACAGCGAACTCAAACAGATAGTAAAAGCGATCAAAGAAGTCTTGGCAGAAACTCCACCGGAATTGGCTTCCGACATCATCGACCACGGTATCATCATGACTGGTGGCTCTTCGCTTTTGCGCAATTTACCTGATTTGATTTATCGCAAGACTGGAGTGAAAGCTGTAGTGGCTGAAGATGCCTTGTATTGTGTTGCAAAGGGAACCGGTATTGCGCTCGAACACTTGGATACATACAAACGTGCTATTTTGAGCAAAAAATAGTTTTTTAAATTGATGGATATTAATAAAGAAAATTTACATCATGCGTACCTACTGCTCGGTAATCGGGATTTTTTGTTGCCTAAGGTTATCGAATTAATAGAGGGTTTGGGTACAAATACTGTTTCTAATCCAGATTTTTTCAAACTCGAAATTGATACTTTTAAAATAGATGATGCCCGCAGGCTAAAAGCTCAAACGAGCGAGAAAACTTTTGCGAGTGGAGAGGACACCAAGAAAGTTTTCGTAATTGCCGCGAATCAGTTTCTGCTCGAAGCTCAGAACACCCTGCTTAAAATTTTCGAGGAACCGGCTGAGAACGTACATTTTTTTGTAATAAGTGGAAATGAACAAGCGTTTATACCAACTCTGCTTTCAAGGTTTTTTGTAATTAAATCAGAAGAGTCTACCTCCGCGAGGCAAGACTTAGTGGAAGAGGATAATGCATTTTTAAACATGAGTTTAACTCAGAGGATCGAATATATAAAAAACATGTTGGCCGAGGCCAAAGAAGAGGATGAAGAGGAGGGTACAGGGGATTCACCTCGCACAGTTGCCTTAAATTTCTTGAACGGAATCGAAAGGTCTTTGTATCAAAAGTTTTTGAATAATAAATTTACCAAACTAGAAGTATTCGAACATATCTTCAAAGTCAGGCACAATCTACGCCAACCAGGTTCGGCACCCAAGATGCTACTCGAATCAGTTGCTTTGGCGATACCAGAGAAAATGTTATAATGCATTTATATGAGTTACAATTTTTCCAATTTTAAAGCTGATTTGAAGAAAGTAGAGGACTTTTTGAGTAAAGGATATTCGGAACTAAACATCGGCCGGGCGTCGCCGATGGTGTTGGATTCTGTATCTGTGGAGTCTTATGGCCAGAAACAACCTATCAAAAACGTAGCCTCTGTGTCCATCGAGGATCCAAAGACTTTGCGCATAAACCCTTGGGACAAAAGCGTCATCAAAGAAATAGAGAAAGCTATAATGATAGCTGACCTGGGCCTTTCAACTGCTGTCGACGAATCCGGTATCCGAGTTATTTTCCCTCAACTTACAGGTGAGACTCGTCAGAAATTAGTAAAAATCTTAAAGGACAGGTTAGAGGATGCCCGTATCTCAGTACGTAAAATCCGTCAGGATGAAATAGACTTGTTGCAAAAAGCCGAACTGAATGAAGACGAATTAAAGAGAAGCAAAGATGACATCCAAAAAATCGTTGATGAAACAAACAAAAGCTTAGAAGCAATTTTTAGCAAAAAAGAACAAGAAGTTTTGAATTAAAAATGAACATAATAATTTTTATTGTAATTTTGTTGGTGTTAGTGTTGGTGCACGAAATGGGGCATTTTGTTACTGCGAAATGGTTCGGCATACGTGTCGACGAATTCGGTTTTGGTTTTCCACCGAAGGCCATGACTTTATTTAAAAAAGGAGAGACAGAATATACATTAAACTGGCTACCCATCGGTGGCTTTGTAAAGATTTTCGGCGAGGACGCAAACGCAGAAAACACTTCTGGACCGGATGCAGGCAGGAGCTTTGTGAACAAACCAAAATGGCAACAAGCCATTGTACTTTTGGCTGGAATTGCTGCCAACTTCATATTGGCTTGGCTTTTGTTTTCTGTGGGCTTTATGTCCGGATTACCGACTTCAGTAGATTCCATCAGTGACAGCTCAAAACTACAGGATAAAAGTTTGGTTGTAGTTTCTGTGTTGCCGGATTCCCCAGCTTTCAAAGCGCAGTTAGAATCAGGAGACAAAATAATCAAACTAACAGCAGGTGAAGACGTGTTGACCGAAGCTAACCCAGCAACTCTACGTGAATTCATAGTTTCCCATGATGAAAATATAACCGTTGAGTATGAAAGGAATTCAAAGTTAGTAACAACTCAAATAATGCCTATCCCAAGCTCAGCCGACGGCAAGCCCTCGATAGGTATTTCTATGGCAGAAATCGGAATTTTAAAATTACCATTCTTTAGTGCCTTGGGCGAAGGTGCCAAATTTACTTGGGGTGTAACCAAGGGCACGGTAGTTGGACTCTATGGCATAGTCAAAAGCGCCGTTACTGGAGCAGGTAATGTCAAAGATTCCATCACTGGTCCTGTGGGCATGGTGGGAATAGTGGGGGATGCGTACCAATTCGGCTTTGCTTACCTCATGTCCTTTGCTGCGCTTATTTCCATAAACTTAGCTGTTATAAACTTGGTACCATTTCCAGCCCTCGATGGTGGACGACTACTTTTTGTCCTGATAGAAAAGGTAAAAGGTTCACGTCTCAATCCAAACATAGCCAACGTAGCCAACATGATAGGTTTCTGGCTACTCATACTGCTCATGCTTTTCGTTACTTATAACGATATAGTTAAAATTTTGTAAACAAAAAAGGTGGCTCATTGTGAGCCACCTAGAGGATCTATTGAATCCCAGAATTCATCAAAAAATATTCTCATTTTTTCGCAAACACCTCGTACTTTTTTAGAGTTTTTTGCACTTAGCGAGACTAGAGCGTCTTCGCAATACTTTGCATGAAACTCGTCATGTACAGCGTGCGAATACAAGTGCCAGAAAATGTCACCTTCAGCGTACTCCTCCTTTTTCCATTCTGGAAATGTGGTCTCAAATGCTTTAAGTATGATCCAGTAGTCACCAAGTTCAGATGAAAGGGAAATACGATTTTCCCAATACCACAATACGGAAATAGCTCCGATTGATCCAGTATCTATTAATTCTTTCACATCACGTAACAAGTTTTGAACAGCTAAACTTCCCGTAGGTCGAATAAAAGTTCCAGCGTGCTTAAACTCTATTTCATAGTTTATTCCCAAGGCGGCAAGGAAAGTTTTTCTATCCTCTATATGAGGACCACCGTATTCAGAAAGTTCGCCATTTTCTTCTCGCAGATTTTGCTCAATTGCAAAAATGAATTTTTGCCTTTTTTCTTTCGACCAAAACCTTGATTCCGTCTCCACTATTACAAGAATGTATTCCAGTATTTGATTGAAGTGGTGAGACAATTCGTACCGTTTTCTTAGTATAGTGACCAACCTTTCTCTGCTGTATTCGTTCGCTTTGAGTTTTTTTAGAGTTAGAGGTAAACAGTTATTTGTGTACCTTAAGCATTCTGCTTGGTGAATTTCGCCTAGGATATGAATGATACTTTTCATGGTGTTATTTGTTTTGTTGTGAATTTGTTACTTCTTTGTTGTATCTTTCCCGCATCTCTGCGGTAAACTCCATTTCTGCTATTTGAACTACTAGCGGCAATCTAATCAACTCTTGAGGGGACAGAAAATCTACTCCTTTTTCTTTACAAAAGTCGTCGAAGCTAGGGGTACTGACAGTTTCTTTTTGCTTAGCCATAATGCTATTTATTTTTGAATGTACTGGTCGATATTGACTGGTTAGTATAATAGTGGTAAAGTAAGATTAAGTAAATTTGTCGTCGAAAAGCGACAAAATACGTGAATTTATCAAATTATATATAATTCAAACATGAATATAGAATCAATTTTATCTTTAGTGGGTGTTACTGGAAGTGCTACCAGAGTATTCCTGGAGCTACTGCAAAATGGCCCTCAAACAGCTGCATTCTTGGCAAAGAAGCTTTCTTTGCCTCGACCTAGTATCTATGACTCACTGCATTTGCTCGAAGCGAAAGACTTCGTGGTGTCTCAATCCGAAGAAAGGAAAACACTATTTTCAATTAACAATCCCGGGACTATTTTACAGAAACTTGATGACTCATCCACAAAATTAGAAAAAGCAAAAAAAGATTTCAAGGGAATGTTGCCAGAATTGCTGAAATCTCCACGGATAACTGAACCCAAGATAAAGATGTTTGTAGGCAAGGAAGGTTGCCAGCAAACAATGCGGGACATCCTGTGGTACAAAAACATCGAGACATACACCCTGTGGCCAATGCACAAGATGATCGAGGTTTTGACTCCAGAATTTCTGGAATGGCACAACAAAAAAAGAGTCGAGAACAAAATGAGTTTAAAGTCTATAAGAAAGGAAATAGACAAAGTGGATTTGAAAAAATACCCATTTATCGGTGCAAAGAAAGAAGACTTAAGAGAAATAAAATTTCTACCCAAGAACGTAGATTTGTCTATGTCTTACTGGATTTATGCCGACAATGTTGCCTTTGTCTCAGCTGGCAAAGAGTTGTACGGGTTTATTGTCCACAGCAAGGAATTCGCAGATATGATGAAATTCAATTTCAATATAATTTGGAATTCTAGAAAATAGAAATATTTAGATCTTAGAAACTTTTGGTCCTGAATCTGTATCTTCTATCTGGTAACCCATTCCAGCGGTAGCTCCACGTATTTCATCACTTCTTTCCCAATCTTTATTTTTGCGAGCTTCTTCGCGTTCTAGTACGAGTTTTTGGATTTCTTCTGGAACTTCGTCTTCTTTTAAGTTTGCAAAGCCTAAAGAAAGGACTTTATCAAAATCCAAAATAGTAGCTTTTTTGTCGGCGTCAGAAACCTTTTCATCTTTCGTCAAATCCCATAGCAGGGAGATAGCGCGGGGAGTATCCAGGTCGTCGGAAATGCGTTCTCGGAACTTTTGCTGGTAAGTGGGGTCAATACTTCCCACAGACTCTCTAAGGTCCAAATACTGCCGATATAGGCGTTTTAGGGCCACTTCAGAGGCTTCTAAGGCCTCCCAGTTGAAGTTCATCTTGGTGTGGTAATGCGCCATTAGGAGCCAGAAACGGTAGGCTAGGGGGTTGATACCTTTTTCTATTATGGTTCCTAGTTTTACGAAATTGCCGGCAGATTTAGCCATTTTTTGGTTTGCCATATCGACGTGTTCACTATGTAGCCAAAATTTTACAAATGGCTTTTTGCCGGTGGCGGATTCGGACTGAGCTATCTCGTTGGTGTGGTGTGTGGGGATCAGGTCGATGCCTCCAGTATGAATGTCGAATTGCTCACCCAGGAATTTAAGTCCGATAGCAGAACATTCTAGATGCCAACCAGGGAATCCGCGACCCCATTTGGATTCGTAACCCATAGTCGTGTTGAATTTCCAAAGCGCGAAGTCTTCTGGATTTTTCTTCTCGGGGTTTTCTGTGATCCTGGCATGTTCCTCGTCTCTTTTGGTTTTACCGCCAGTTAGAACTCCGTAGTCGGGCATTCGAGCTGTGTCGAAATAAATTCCGTCGCTGGTTTGGTATGCATAACCTTTTTCTTCTAATTTCTCTACGAGTTCTGCGTCCTCTTTTACATAGTCAGAAGCGAAATATATACCAGCGGGTTCTTTGATACTTAAACTTTTTAAATCTTCTTTAAATTTGTCTGCATAAAACTCTGCCAATTCTCGCATGCTCGGAAGTGTCAGTTCTTTACCTTCACGAATTAGCGCGGCAGTCATTTTGTCTTCTCCACTGTCGGCGTCGCTCGAGAGAATTCCGATGTCGGTGATGTTCATAACTCGTTTCACTTCGAATCCAGAATATTCTAAAGTTTTTTGCAAGATGTCAGCGAAAACATATGACCGCAGATTGCCGATGTGGGCGTAATTATTCACCGTCGGCCCGCAGGTGTACATCCGAATTTCTTTTGGATCTATGGGTACAAACTCTTCTTTTGTCCGGGTCAGGGTGTTGTAGAATTGCATGTTATACAGGAAGCTCTTCTTTCTTGTCTTCGTATTCGTCGCGATAAATAGTAATCAAAGCGTAAAGTAGGGAAACGATAAGTGGACCAAAAAGGAATCCAACCGGACCCATGAAGGCCAAGCCACCGAGTACTGAAAATAGTACAAGGATCTGAGGAATTTTAATTTTTGAAGATATCACAATAGGGTTGAGTAGATTATCCACCCAGCCTACGATCATAAATGCCCAGATACCCATACCGATAGCTTGGGGCACGTGCCCGGTAGCCACGAGGAAAATAACTGCCGGTATCGATACTAGTGCAGTTCCTACGGTCGGTAGCAGTGACCCTATGCCGGCTATAACACCCCAGAGCGCAGCAGAAGGTACCCCAGCTATTGCGAGTCCGACACCCATCAGGGTTCCCTGGATTACAGCTATTAATAAATATCCTTTTACTATGCCGTTGATTGATTGAGTTAGTCTATCTAGTATTTTGCCGTCATCGCGGTCAGCTAGGGGGCTGATTAATACTAATTCTTTTTTCCAGTGTGAACCATCTTTCAAGAAAAAGAAAATAGAAACAAGGGTCAAGAAAAATCCAAACAGAGTTGAAAGGGTAGAGGTGAATATGGCTGCTACGTTGCGAGTCATGAACACTATAAATTCAGAAACTTTTTCATTTAGATCGAATGATATACCTCCAGGCAAAAAGCCATTAACAGTAGTTTCTATTTTTTGTAGCACTGGTCCAGTTCCGCCGTTTTGAATCATCGAATAATACAGATCGTGGGTCTGGTTGAAAACCAAAACACCAAGCCCAAACAGTGGACCACAGATTATCAATATGAAAAAAAATAAAGTAAGCAACGCAGCGAGGCCATTTGGCATGCCACGTTTTTTTAACCATTTATGAACAGGACTTAATACGACTGCGAAAGCCGCTGAGATAAGCATTATTGGTAAAAACGGCTTAAATATCAGAAAAGCTAAAAACAGAGTTAATAATAACAAGCCGAAAAAGAAATAACGCTCGATGATCTTTGTTTGCATGGTGTAATTATAGCAAAAATATGCTCTGGCTTGCAATTTATAAGGGTTTCGTGTAATATGGTTTGCATGGAATTCGCAGTAATACAAACAGGCGGAAAGCAGTACAAAGTCGAGAAAGACTCGGTTATTTCTATTGAAAAACTCACCGGGACTTATGCAAAAGGAGACAAGGTTTCTTTCGACAAAGTTTTGCTCGTAGATGACGGTACAAATACTACTATCGGCGTGCCTTACATAACTGGAGCCAAAGTAGACGCTGAAATCACAGAAATCGGCCGTGCTCGAAAAGTTCTCGTAATGAAATATAAACAAAAGTCTCGATACCTACGCAGAAACGGACACCGACAACCATTCTTTAAAGTAAAGAT
>JAGOSH010000010.1 GCA_018062425.1 Minisyncoccota bacterium
TTTTTGAAAATATCTTTACGCATCAGGACCTCACCACGAACTTCCAACACTTTCGGCGGGAAGAGGTCGGACCTCTTGGAATCTTTGAGGTCCGACCTCAAAGATCCGAGAAAAAGTGGAATAGAGTGAATCATCTTCAAGTTCTCGGTGATATCTTCCCCCACAAACCCGTCTCCACGAGTTGCTCCACGCACAAAAACACCATTTTCGTATATGAGTGATACTGCTAAACCGTCGAACTTTATCTCACAAAAATAATCAAAACTTTTATTTGGCACCAGTTTCTGAATTCTCTTTTCCCAATCTTCCAACTCTTCGAAAGAGAAGGCGTCATTTAGAGACAGCATTCTGACTTTATGTTTTACTTTTTCAAATTTCTCTAAAGGTTTGCCACCAACTCTATTCTCTGGAGCATTGGGGTCTACAAACTCTGGATAGTCTTTTAGTATCCCTTTAAGCTCCTTGTTCAAAGAGTCATAGACTGCGTCAGTCACCGCGGGATCGTCTTTGACGTGATACAAATCCCGCAGTCGCGCGATCTCCGCCCGTAACTTTTTTACTCTTTTTTCTGCATCAGTTTTGTCCATATTAGTAGTTTACTTCTAAACGACGTTCTACTCTTCTTGTACTCGTGGAAGCGCAGTCCGTACCCTTACCGGTGTTATAACCCTCGGAAATTATAGAAGTAGTATCGGGGGAAAAAGTTTTAGTGACGGTTACCTTGGCACAAGCTTCCCGCTCGGCGCCCAAGTTTGGTAGGTAAAAAATCCACGGCCCTACAGACGTACCCTGGTGTAAATCCAAAGGTGTACCAGCACAGTTTGGCACAGCAGTAGCTACTAGCGAATCCACACTCGATGGATTAATTCCAAAAAAGCTTTTGGTGCCCTGAAAATCATAATACAAAGCGCATTCTGCACCCGTGTCAGCGGCAAAGAAGGCTTCATTACTTTCAGGTCCAGTGGAACTGAACACAACCTCCCGAAAAGATATCTCTGCGAGGCCTAGAGTAATCGCCAAGATAATGCTGGTGAGTACTACCGCAAAAAGAATTACAAAACCCCGCTTTTGTGTATTGTTTTGTTTTTTATATTTGTGCATCATTGTCCAGGCCAATTAAATAAATTTTCCGAAAAAGTCATCTGATACTCTTTGTCTCTGACTCGCCAAATAACAGTAGAATACACGTACATTTCTTCCTGCCCTGGGAAAATAGTGGTGCTGATCACTCGGCTGTAACTGGTGTTCTCCCCTCCTGGATCATAATTGTAGTCTAGGGTAAGCGGATTGTATTTTAAATCTGGGCAAGACCCAGTACAAGGAATAAACGGTGTCTGAATTATGTTCTGAGGTGGCGGATAGTTAAACAATTCTCCGTGGTCGAAATAACAACCGTCAGATGCGAAAGCTTTGTCACAGGCTTGCATTTTGGCGACAAAATCCGGCCAGCCTGTACCGGTGGTGGAGTAAAGCATGTACGTATCTCGCATGTTGCGAACATATTCCAAACCTTCCTGAGCTAAGTAGTTGGCCACTACTTTTCTTTTGACTTGGTCAATTTCTGAAACATTGTTGGACAATATTACTAGCATGGCAGTGATTGAAATAGTCAAAATCATGATGGCCACCAGAGACTCCACCAGAGTAAATCCGGATTTAAAATTAATTTTAGTTTTGTTAAAAATGAATTTCATGATTTCTAAATATCCAACAATCGTTGGCTAACTGCTGTTTCTAATGAAAAGGATGTATTGCCATCTTTACCTTGTATTTCTCCAGCAAGTTTAATAACAACAAAAGGTTGGTTGGTATCATCTGGTGGAGGTTCGGCACCTAACACAGAAAACCCAGAAGCACTGTCGATGATTAGATTTGGGGCACTGACAAGCTCAACCCAGCTTACACCACTGTCGATAGACTTGCTGATAGTGAGTCCACTTACACCAGTATCAATTTTGTAGACCCACTGATCACTCGGATCTTTATCCGACCCGTGTGTGTCTTCGAAAGCAACCAGGTACCCTAGCTCACAACTCTGTGCTTTCTCAGGAGCTATTAGTGAATTACCGTTTATTTCACAATGGTATGAATAGCCAGTACGCAAATTTCTGGACATCTCTTCTAAAGCAAAACTCACGTTGTCGAGTACGGTGCGTTCGTCACTGTTTTTATGACTTATGGAATTAGCATTCAAAAGAGAACCTATCCCGATAACCATTACTACCAAGAAAAGAGACGTAGCTATCATAGTCTCGATAATCGTAAATCCGGATTGTGTTTTAATATTCAAAAAATGTTTCATCTAATTTAATTGAATTCTACCTGAAGAATAAACTTTTATCGAAGATACAAAAGAAGAATCGGGTGAAGCAATTTGTATTTCAGCATAAGATATAGGCTCTACTAGGGGTTCGAGAATTTCCGGCGAGGTCATAGATGCCCCAGCGTTAGGACGTGTGTAAACTATGTTTAAACTGCTGGTAATCTGGTCGGGGGTTGGATTGCCTTCGTAATACACCTGAATCGATGAGATATAGTTACCTTTGGTAATCGACACTTTCTCTAGACACTCTGTAGTTCCATACGGAGAACAAACATAAAGCTGAGAATCGAAGTCCCTTTCCTGATCTAAGTCCGCAAAATAATAAAAAGTTTGATTGTCAGTATCTGGGGTTTGCGTTAAATCAAAAGAAAGTCCGTAGGCTGGCCTCCAGTCTTCTCCACCCTGGGGATGCAGATCCCCGAAAAGTGCTCGCCTCTGGGCCAGGGTAAACCGACTGGCAATGTCATTACCTAAATTTTGAATATCGATTTTGGTTTGAAAATTTTTGTAGTTGAAAATAGCGATCGATGAAACAATAGCAAAAATAGAAATAACCACAGTTAGTTCCAAAAAAGTCATACCTCTGTTTTTTTGTATTTTAAACC
>JAGOSH010000007.1 GCA_018062425.1 Minisyncoccota bacterium
TCCATCATCAGCGTATCGTGGTATCACGTGTATGTGAGTATGGAATACCGCCTGACCTCCTGATTTTTCATTATTCATGTGTATGTTTACTCCATCCATGTTTAGGACTTGTTTTAATGTGATGGCGATTTTCTGTGCTGTTTTTATAACGTTACTTAAATCTTCAGCCTCGATGTCATAAACATTCGTAGAATGCTTTTTCGGGATAATCAAGGTGTGTCCTTTGTTTACTGGATTAATATCTAAGAATACGAAAACGTTTTCGTCCTCGTAGACTTTATCCGAAGGTATTTCGCCTCTAATTATTTTACAAAAAATACAATCTTGTTCCATTTTTTAATTACAACATTGAATATTTATTTCTAATGGTTTCCAGAATTTCTTTGGAAACAGGTTCTTTGGTTTTGGTCTTTCCGGTAAATTCAACCAAGGCATCTTTGATGTCTTGGTTTGCTGGGAAAAGTCTGACATGAGCATGGGGCACTTCTTCGCCTAGGGTCATCGAGTATACTGGACTACCCGCAACTTCACTCAAATGTTTAGCTACTTTTTGGCACACCTCGAAGTATTCTCCGATATTGCTAACATCCCAAACCCAACGGAAGTGTTCTTTGGGAATAACTAAAGTATAACCTTCGGTGGCTGGGAAGATATCTAAAAACGCTAGGAATTTATCATCTTCGTATACCTTGTATGAAGGTATATCGCCTTTAACTATTTTGCAAAAAATGCAGTTTTCTTCGTTCATGAGTATATTCTACCACATGTGCTAAAATGGCAATTATGCACAAATTCCACGAACTTCTGCGCGAGCTTTTACTTATGCGGGGCATAAAGACCGAACAGGAAGCAGAAGTTTTCCTAAATCCAGATTATGAACGAGATATGCACGACCCATTTCTGATGCGAGACATGGAGAAAGCCTGCGCGCGCATAAAATCCGCTATCGATAAAAATGAAAAGATCATTGTGTATGCTGACTACGATGCCGACGGCATTCCGGGTGCAGTAATATTGCACGACTTTTTTGAGAAATTAAATTTCAAAAATTATGAAGTCTACATCCCGGCTCGCAATTCTGAAGGATATGGTTTGAACATGGAAGCCATAGAAGGATTTCGAGAGAAGAATGTAAATTTAATTATTACGATTGATTTAGGTATTACGGCTATAGAAGAAGTCGCACTGGCAAATTCGTATGGAATAGATGTTATTGTTACTGATCATCATTTACCACACGCAGAGTTGCCCAATGCTTTTGCGATTTTAAATCCAAAGACTGATGAATACCCAGAAAAAATGCTCTGTGGGGCAGGGGTGGCTTTCAAATTAGTACAGGGATTTGTTTCCGGACGTTGGACGTCTGGAGAAGATTTGGCTCCTCGAGGTCGGACCTCTAGAGAGCCCGAGGTCCGACCTCTTCCCGCCAAGGGCTGGGAAAAATGGTTGCTCGATATGGCTGGCCTCGCAACCCTGTCCGACATGGTGCCACTTTTGGGTGAAAACAGGGCAATCGCTTATTTTGGAATGAAGGTCCTCCGGAAATCTCCTCGCCCGGGTTTGCAGAAACTTTTAATGAAAATGAATATTGATCAGCGTTATCTGGCCGAAGACGATATAGGTTTCATGGTAACCCCACGGTTGAATGCCGCATCTCGGATGGACAATCCGATGCGGGCGTATGAACTGCTGTCTACAACAGACATGGCAGAAGCTGGTGTGCTTGCCGACCACCTGACGAAAATAAATGACGAACGGAAACACATTGTGCTTTCTATTATGAAAGAAGTTAAGCATGGTTTTGAAAAGCGTGAAATGAAAGACGTCATTGTAGTTGGTAATCCAAAATGGAAGGTGGGAGTGCTTGGGCTAGTAGCCGGGAAAATTATGGACGAATACGAACGGCCTGTTTTTGTCTGGGGCAAAGATGAGAATGATGCGATCAAGGGTTCTTGTCGTTCCCCGGGTTCGGTTTCAGTGGTAGAGCTTATGACGGAAACCAAGGAATACTTTATGGAATTCGGCGGGCACGAAATGGCGGGTGGATTTACCGTTCACACAGAGAAAGTTCATTTTCTAGAAGAAGCATTGAGTGAGAATTTTCATAAAGTAAAAAGATCAAGCGATGCCGAAGGGGTGAGTTATGATTTGAAGCTGGATTTAAACGCCGTAACCAAAAAGAATTGGCAGGAGATAAGTAAAATGGCACCGTTTGGTTTGGGGAATCCAAAGCCAATATTTTTATTTGAGCAGGTTAAAGTCGTGAAGGCTAAAAGCTTCGGTAAAAATAATTCAGGTGAACATTTATCTCTCACGGTTTCTAACAGCGAAGGCAAAGAAGTAGAAGCGATAGCTTTTTTCTCGGGCACTGATTCGTTTGACGGGGAAGTGTCTGAAGGGGCTTATCTAGATTTATATGCTACTTTCGATCTGTCACGATTTCGTGGTCGCGAGGAGCTCAGACTCAGAATTATTGATATACTATAAAAACATATGAAAAATAAAATCACAATTTATACAGACGGTGCAGCGAGAGGTAACCCAGGTCCAGCAGGGTGGGGCGCGGTTATTTTCATAGGTGAAAAAACAGTAGAACTCGGAGGGCGGAGCGACCATTCGACCAATAACATCATGGAACTCACGGCAGCAATTGAAGCCATGAATTATCTAAAAAATCATCTCCCAGAGGCTGAACATATAGAAATACATTCTGATTCAAAATATGTAATAAATGGCGTAAATGAATGGATTCATAATTGGGTCAAAAATGGCTGGCGGACTGCTGCCAAGAAACCCGTGTTGAATCAACTCCTCTGGGAAGCGCTTCATGAATTAAATCAAGAACTAAAACCAAAATGGCATTACGTGGCAGGGCATAGCGGACACGATCATAATGACCGGGCAGATTTGATCGCTACTTCTTTTGCCGACGGAGAGCCAGTGATATAATTTCTATGTGCGGGACAAAGCATTCTACTCTATTTGTTTTGGGCTAATTATACTTTTCGGTGTTTTTAAAGTTCTTGTTTTTCCAACAACACCTCCTGACTTTTTTGAAAATCAAGTTGGAGAAAAATCGGTATTTGCGGGGACCATTGTCGAGGATCCAGATGTGCGAGAAAGTAATCAGAAACTAATCGTAGAGGTGGAAGCAGAGGAAGCTGAAACCAGAATGCTGGTTACGGTGACCTCGGGGGAAGGTTTTCGTTATGGCGATAAAGTAGAATTCGAAGGCAAACTATCCAAGCCAGAAAACTTCATCACTGATACTGGCAAAGAATTCGATTATGTAAATTATCTCGTCAAAGACGGGATTTTTTATTTGGTGAATTATCCAAAAGTAGAAGTGGTTTCAAGCGGTGGTGGAAATAAAATTAAAAGTCTTCTGTTCAAAATAAAAAACAAGTTCTTGGAAAAAATTAATTATGCAATTTTGGGTAATGAGGATCTCTTGATGGCTGGGCTAATACTGGGGGAGAAGGCTAGTTTCAGTCAGGAACAAAGACAAGAATTTATTGATACTGGTACGATACACATAGTAGCCCTATCTGGTTACAACATAACCATAGTCGCCGAATGGATTATGAAGTTGTTCGTTTTCTTGCCACAAATATTTTCTATCTGGGTTGGCATTTTGTCTATTTTTCTTTTCATTCTTATGACCGGTGGGGCATCTACCGCTATTCGTGCTGGGATCATGGCTGTGTTAGCTTTGATCGCTCGCGCCACGGGGCGGACTTATGACATTACTCGAGCGCTCGTTCTGGCCGCTACTGTCATGATAATAATAAATCCAATGATACTACTCTATGACGTGTCGTTCCAACTTTCCTTCATTGCTACGGTTGCGGTGATATATGTTTCACCTAGGATTGAAAGATATTTTCAATGGGTGACAAAGAGGTTTGGTCTACGGGATATTTTGTCAGTAACTACCGCTGCTTATATCTTCGTACTGCCTTTTATTTTATACAAAATGGGGAACTTGTCTTTGGTTGCCTTACCGGCGAACTTTCTGGTTCTACCTTTTATTCCTTTCACGATGGGACTTGGATTTATCACGGGATTTGTCGGACTTTTGTTTCCATTCCTGTCACTCCTTGTTGGGTTCGTCGCTACACTATTACTTCGTTATGAGCTCGGAGTTATTCATTTATTTTCCGGTCTACCTTTTGCGTCTTTTGCTATTCCGAACTTTCCACTCATGCTGACAATTATAATCTACGCTTATTTTGTATATAAACTTTTCGGTAGGAGTATTAAAAAACTTTTTGTTCAAGAAAAAGAAATTACTTGGTAGCTAGTGAGAGGTTTTCTTCGACTGCAGACCAATTGAGGTTTTCAAAAAATGCTTCGATGTATTGTTTCTTGCCACTTGGTTGGAAATCATAAACAAAAGAGTGTTCCCACATGTCGAGCGCGAGGATAAGTGCGCAGTCCTGGAGTTGCCCCAAGTGTTGCTCGTCTACCCAAGCATTGAGTAGTCTGTTTTCTTTTTTATCAAAATAAAGCATTGCCCAGCCGACTCCGCGAGTAGTGGCGATGCTTTTAAATAGTCCTAACCATTTATCAAAAGAACCCCATTCTTCGCTTATCATTTTTTTCAATTCACTTTCTTCAGATAGGTTGCTTGCTCCGCCGGATAGGGAACTGAAGTACACTTCATGATTCCGCATACCATTGTATTCAAATCCAAATCTTTTTTGCAGACCGCTTAGTAGTGGCATATTAGCCTCAGCATCCACAGATAGTTCATTTATTTTTTCTAAAACCAAGTTAGAGTGGGTTACGTATCCTGCATAAAGTTTCAAGTGCTCTTCGATGTTTTTAGCACTGATTCCTTTGAGTTCTCCAATATTGAATTTTTTTTCTTCAAATTTTTTCATATGTTAACATTATATCATGAGCGAAAGGATGCGAGACTATGGACTGTTTTATTTGGCACTTTTTTTGTTGCTTGCGACTATTTTCGTATTTTACTTAAACTGGCAAAATTCACACCGCGAACTTACTTTCGCCATGCTGGATGTCGGCCAAGGTGACGCGTTGTTCGTAGAGTCGCCCACCGGAATTCAGATACTTATCGACGGCGGACCTAAAAATGCTGTATTGCAAGAGTTACCAAAAGTTATGCCGTTCTGGGACAGAACTTTAGATGCAGTTATTATTACCAATCCTGATGCGGACCACATATCCGGTTTTACTGAAGTACTAAAGCTATACAAAGTGGGTGCTATTTTTGAACCTGGTACTTATAATTCATCCAAATTGTACAAAAGCATAAGTTCAGAAGTTAAAAATCAAAATATTCCAGATGTGCTATTGCGACGTGGTATGAATCTTGGTTTAGGTGGCGGTGCATACATAGAAGTTCTTTTCCCTGACAGAGATGTGTCCGAGTGGTCTCCCAATGATGGCTCGGCAGTAATGCGTCTAGTCTATGGTGATAATTCTATTATGTTAACTGGTGACGCCACAGAAAAAACCGAGAGCATCGTGCTTGCCGAAAACCAAAAGGAAAATCTAGACAGCGATATTTTGAAAGTTGGACATCACGGATCACGTACTTCAACCAGCCCCGAATTTGTGGAAGCCGTGTCTCCAAAATACGGCCTGATTTCTTCTGGAGAGGGGAATAGCTATGGTCACCCACACAAAGAAACTCTCGACACACTCGCTTCTTTCGGGACAAAAATTCTAAGGACAGATCAGTCGGGAACTATTGTCATGAAATCTGATGGCACACAAGAGACTTTTTCTTATATGTATCAACGGTGAATTGGACCAATTATCAGATTTGATTAGATTGAGTTATACTTTCTGGTATGAGAATGATGGAATCCTTTAAGGGGCTAAAACATAAAAATATTAACCAAACAGCAGAAGATGGTGAATTTAAAGAAGTTGCACCTGGAATAATTCGTAGAGACATATATGACATTAGGGCATATCAAACCTCTCGTGAAATAAACGGATTAACTTACGAAATTGAGGTTTTTCATGAAGGAGAAATAAACAAATCTTCTGCATATAGTCTCGGCTTCGGTACAAAAGAACACGGCGAAGACATCACTAATCAAGGTATTGGTGTTTTTAATAAGGTTGTTGACGCAATTCTAGAAACAATTATTGTTTTGCACGAAAAAGAAGAAGTAAACAAAATAATTATTGATCCTTCGAAAAATTCCTTCTCTCCTAAAAAAAGGCAGGATGTTGTAAATGAATTACATAAGGCATACGATAACAACAAAAAAGTATTTAACGGTTTTAATTATAAAAATGAAGAAGGAGGCTTTATAAAAATAGAGGACGGAATCATAACATCAGGGCACGAAAGTAAGGGAATTGAGCTCGTAGATTTTACAAGTGACGTAGAGTCTTATTTAAATGACAAATCTCACTCAATCAATATCGATCTTGCTAGAGGATTTTTAAAACATTTGGGTCTGGGTGATAAAGTAATTGAATTATTGGGAACAAAAAAAGTAGAGCAACAAAGGAGGATACTATTTGAGAGAACATTAAAAATGCGTTTCCCGGGCTTGTCTTATGAAGTTAATTCTAACGAAATACTTATTCACCTAGATTCTTTAGACAAAAAATATAAATGAATTTTATAAGCAGACAATTTTCTAAACCAGCAAGTACGGAAAAGAAAGCCTCAAAAACGGTTAATGGAGAAACAGGACCAGAAAATACTTATTATGATATGGCCCCTAATCTGGTTCTAACTGAAAAAAACGCTGACGTGTCGTACCATTACGACGGTGTGTTTTTTCAGAAGAATATAGATATATATGGAGATGACCAAGGAAATGCCTGGTTTGAGGTTAAGGAATCACCCAGGAAGCAAATGATGATTTCACTGCTGGCTCAACCATTTTTTAATATCTCTACTATTGCTGAAATACCTAAGGAAAATAAAGTATCAAATTTTTTTAAAAAAATAAATCCAAAACTTGCATCTATTTTTGATTTAGTAGCAAAACTTTTAGGTAAAGCAAATTCAACCCTAGTTTCCAAGGGCTTAGATCTAGATAAAGTTGAACAGAAGAGTAGGGGAGAAATGATTGCTGATTATACGGTATTTAATTCTATTTTTGAGCAAGGGCATGGTGACAGAGATTTTGTAAAAAAACACAACGTCAACATATTGGGTTCTGGGTACGCTTTGTTTGATTTTAACTCCTCAGGGATTGTTCCGTTTAAGCATTTTGCAGATTCTACAAAGCCGCAAGGGTATTTCAACTCTATCCCAAATGATGGAATGAAGAATTATTTTTTAATCTTGAAAGATATTTTATCTGGGGGTAGCGATAAAAATCCTAACTGGTTAAAAACAGAAGTGCCCGTATCTATCATCAATGCTACGGTACTAAGGTTACAGAAATTAAATAACTTTTTCGAAGGCGAAGAAGGTGAAAGGTTTATGCAAGCGGTCCTCAGTAAAACAAAATACGAAGAAGAATATAGAAAGGCTCATAAAAAAGAAGTAGATAACGGTACGCTAGATGAAAGTTACTTTAATGCACGTGAGTTAACCCAAGGTTTGTTAGCGCAGGTGCACTATTGTGCAGGGAACTTATTAGAAGAATTGCGCGGATACAAAGATAAGCGTAATGAAGAAAGTCCTATATATGAAAAGCTCATAATAGACCTGGAACAAGCATTTAATAAAGTTAATTCATAATTTAACACTGTGTTACAATTGAAATATGCAAGATAAACAAATCGAAAAACTAATAAAAGCAGAGGCTAAAAGGCAGAAAAGCGTTATCAACCTAATAGCGTCAGAGAACTATGTTTCCAAGGATGTTTTGGCTGCGCTTGGTAGCGAGCTCACGAATAAATATGCCGAAGGCTACCCTGGCAGGCGGTATTATGGTGGAAACACGATTATCGACAAAGTAGAACTGCTTTGTATTGATCGGGCGTTAAAACTTTTCAAACTCAAAAAAGAAAACTGGCATGTGAACGTCCAATTACTTTCCGGCAGTCCTGCCAACTTTGCTTTGTATGCTGCTCTGGTTCCGTTGGGGGAGAAGATAATGGGCATGAAACTTTCCTCTGGGGGGCATCTAACTCATGGCTATCCGGCATCCATGACCGGTAAGCTTTGGAGTTCAGCTCAGTTCGAAATTACGGTAGAAAATGAAGAGATTGATTACGAAGCATTGAAACAGCTCGCCATTGCACAGAAACCAAAGCTGATTGTCGCTGGATTTACTGCTTACCCGCGAGTGGTCAATTTCAAAAAGTTTCGTGAGATTGCAGACGCATGCGGAGCTATTCTACACATAGACATGTCGCATTTCGCTGGACTCGTTGCTGGGGGAGCGTATCCGTCACCATTTCCATATGCGGATTCTGTGATGACCACCACCCACAAATCTCTCCGTGGTCCACGGCATGCATTACTTTTTGTAAAAAAAGACAGCAGAGAATTTGATAAAAAACTCGACAAGGCTGTGATACCGGGACTTTTCGGTGGTCCACACGAGAATACTATTGCTGCGGTCGCCGTAGCCTTGGCGGAGGCGACCAAGCCTGCTTTTAAAATCTACGCTAAGCAAGTTGTAAAAAATGCAAAAGTATTAGCGAGCGAACTTCAAACATTAGGCTGGCACATCATATCTAGGGGTACGGATTCCCACCTCATCCTTATGGATACCTGGATGAATGGCGCAGGGGTACCAGGTAAAATTGCCAGCGAAAAGCTTGAGAAAGCTGGGATAATAGTAAACATGAACACCATCCCTGGTGACCCACGTGGACCAATGGACCCTTCTGGTATTCGCCTGGGTACCTGCGCAGAAACTACTCGCGGTAAAAAAGAAAAAGATATGATAGCTATTGCCAGAAAGATTGATAAAGTTTTACGGAGTAGATAACAAGCTACTTTACCCAACTAAAGTAAAAAATAATATGATTGAAGTAGAAAAAAGATATCAACTGACAGACGAACAGGAAAAGGCTCTGCTTGAAGGAGCGGAGTTCCAGGGAGAGAAGCTTGTCCACGACGTGTATTATGATTATCCGGACTATAGGTTGACTAAAAAAGCTATCCGTTTACGAAAGCGGGGAGACAGGTTCGAACTTAAAATTCGTAAAGAAGCTGGAGTTAATGGAGAACTAGAAAACGAAAAAGAAATAGCAGATTATTTCGATCTTACCGAAAGTGTTACTAAGTTTGTTGAACAAAATTTGATTAAAGTTATTGAATACACGACAACTCGCAAAAAATACAAGAAAGATAGTTTCACTATAGATATCGATAATACGGATTTTGGTTACAAGATTTGTGAAATAGAACTTCTGGTTAATGAAGACATCGAAGTTGGGGAAGCCATTTCCTTGATAAAAGAATTCGCAGAAAAATACGGTTTTGAAAACCAGAAAACATTACCGAAGCGAGTTGGGTATTTAAAAAGGTTCAAACCCGAAGTTTATCGGGAATTATATTAGTTGTGTATAATAATTATTATGAAAATATATTTTGCAGGGGCGATAAAGGGAGGAAGAGAAGATGTAAATTTATATGCTGAGATTATTGCATTACTAAAACAGCATGGTCAGGTGCTTACAGAGCACTTGGGTGACCCGACTATCACAACTGCTGGTCAGCAAGGCCAAGGCAAATCAGCCAGTCAAATTTTTACCGACGATACAAATTGGTTAGGAGAGGCGGATATCGTTATTGCTGAAGTCACTCAACCCAGTTTAGGAGTTGGATATGAAATCGGCAGAGCCGAATTGCTCGATAAGAAAATCTGTTGCCTGTTTCGACCCAATACGGGCAAAAGTTTGTCTGCAATGATTTCCGGAAATCCAAAAGTCAGTGTATTTGAATATCAAACAGTTGATCAATTAAAGCCATACCTACATACTTTATTTAAATAAGTTTGCTATACTCTCTTTATGAATTCATTACCTCAAACGGTGGGCTGGATTGGCACATTCTTGGTTGTTCTGGCTTATTTCCTGGTGTCTACCAAGAGGGTGAAACCACAGAGTAAGAGGTACCAATTGCTTAACCTACTAGGTGCTATTGGGGTAGGAATAAGTGTTTTTAACGAAGGTGCTTGGCCGGCAGTGACCCTGCAGGTTGTGTGGGGGTTGATAGCCCTGGTTTCTATTTTTAAAAGTAAAAAGTAAATTGTTTATATGAAAAAGAAAGGGAAGCTTATTGTAATAGATGGTACGGATGGGTCTGGTAAGACAACCCAAATAAACCTTTTAATAGAAAAGTTGAAATCGGACGGTTTTAAAGTTAAGACAATTCACTTTCCTAAATACGATAACTTTTTCGGTGGATTTATCGGGCACTGTTTAACCGAGCAGTATTATAATTTTATCAATGTCCATCCAAAGATAATTTCCGTTCTTTATGCAGCAGACAGATGGGAGTCATCAAAGGAAATAAAAAACTGGATGGATAAAGGCTACACAGTCGTTCTTGATCGATATGTTTCTGCTGCTCAAATTCATCAAGGAGGTATGATAAAGAATGTAAAAAAGCGTGAAGCGTTCATTAAATGGCTGGATGAAATGGAGTATAGCGTCTTTAAAATTCCACGAGCAGATATCACCATATACCTATCTTTACCGTTTGAAATAAGTCAAAAGTTGATAAAAGAAAGAAACAAGAAAGCCGTACGTGCATATGCGGGAAACAAAAAGGACGTACACGAGGTTTCTCTGGAATATCAGAAAAACTCTAGAGAAAGCGCACTTTGGCTTTCTAAAACTCAAAAAAAGTTTATTAAAGTAGATTGTGCACAAAAAGGCGAAATCCTTTCCCGCGAAGCAATTCATGAAATGGTATATAAAGAAGTTAAAAAGATAATTAAATAGAATATGAAAATTCCAGTAGTAAATGAACAAGATGAAATAATAGGTAGCGAAGAACGGTCAATTGTTCATCGTGACGGACTAAAACACAGAGAGGTGGGTGTATGGCTTGTTACTTCAGACGACGAGATTGTCTTTCAAAAACGGGCATTATTTAAAGAAATTTACCCCGGACTCCTCGACTGTACAGCTGGTGGTCATGTGGATTCTAGTTCCGAATCTTACGAAACTGCAGCTACTCGTGAGCTGGTCGAAGAAACAGGTCAGAGAAATTTAAAGCTATTTATGTTTAATAAAAAATACGGAGAAGAGTTTGATCCTGTAACAAATATAAGCAATAATCGTTTCAGTACTGTTTTTGTTGCCCGGTTGAACACACCTGTCGAAGAACTTGTTGTTGAAGATGGAAAGGTGACTAGCTTCAAAGCTTTTTCAATAAATTCTCTTAAAAATCTAGATGATACACAAAAGGAACAATTCATTCCAAGGTTTATAACCGATGAATCCATCAATGATTTTCAAAAAATGATAGACTTTTTACATGCAAATCAAAGTTAAAAAAATAAATAGCGATGCGAAGTTGCCGACACATGGACATCCGGGGGATGCGGGGATGGATTTTTATGCTATTGATACGGCGGTATTTCCTCCGCATGCACAGGTGAGGGTACACACTGGTGTGGCGATAGAAATCCCCGAGGGACATGTGGGCCTCATCTGGGATAAATCAGGAATATCTTTCAATATGGGGCTCAAAGTTATGGGTGGGGTGATAGATGCGAGCTACAGAGGCGAGATAATCATGAGCATGCTCAATACTACCGACAAAGAGGTAGTAATGGAGGCTGGGCACAAGATTGCCCAGATGCTTATTCAAAAATTCGAACATTGTGATATTGTAGAGGTAAGCGACCTTTCGGAGACGGTAAGGGGCGAAGGCCGGGAGGGTAGCACGGGGCATAAATAAGAGTACCGAAAGCACTAACTTTTCTACGGTACGAAATTTTTGAAGGTTAAAAATTTCTGAAGTTCTCGGCTCGTCAGCCTCGAAACCCCTTCGAAAAGTTGTGCTTTAGTCGATATAAAAATCATGGAACAAAAAATAAAGAACTTAATAACAGAATCATTAAAAAGCCTAAACATAGAAGGGGCAGATTTTGTAGTTGAACACCCTGGTGATTTGTCGATGGGGGACTATTCTACTAATGTAGCTATGGTGCTCTCGAAAAAGCTCGGACAGAACCCAAAGGATATTGCAGAAAAAATAGTTGAAGAAATAAACAAAAACAAAAGTTCTGAAATAGAAAAAGTAGAAGTTGCCGGTCCGGGATTTATAAATTTCTATTTATCACCGCAGTATTATCACACGGCGCTACAGAACCTTTTGAAAGCAGGAGAAAATTATGGAAAAGTTGAAATTCATAAAGGTAAAAAGATCCTTACAGAGCATACGAGCATAAACTTGTTCAAGCCTTTTCACATCGGTCATTTGATGAACAATGCTATCGGAGAATCTATAACTCGCTTTGCACGATTCTCTGGTGCAGAAGTCACAGCTATTTCTTATCCTTCAGACGTCTCGCTCGGTATTGGTAAGGCTATTTTCATAATCCTTGCTGACGGTATAGACAAACTGAATTCTTTCGACACTTTGTCTGAAAAGCTTACCTACATTGGTGAATGTTATGTGCGTGGAACCAGGAAAATGGAGGAAGACCCGAGCATCGAGCCCCGCATACGCGAAATAACCAAAATGATTTACGATCACATCTCTGGTCCTGAATTGGATGCGTATGAAATAGGTAAAGAAATCAACTTGTCGTATTTCAAAACGATGTCTGACAAACTCGGCTCTAAATTTGCTGCATATATTTTTGAAAGTGAAGCAGGTGTAGAGGGCAAAAGACTGGTTACAGAAAATGTGGGGAAAGTTTTCGAAGAATCTGACGGGGCAATCATTTATAAAGGCGAGCAGGATGGATTGCATACCAGAGTTTTCGTAAACAAAGAAGGATATCCGACATACGAGGCCAAAGACGTGGGACTTATGTTCCTCAAATTCTCGAGGTACAACCCTGACATATCTATCTTCATTACTGACCACGAGCAGTCAGAATATTTCAAAGTTGTGGTACATGCAGCGGGTAAAATAAACAAAGTCTGGCAGGACAAAACAGTGCACCGTACTCATGGGCGTATGAGCTTCAAGGGACAAAAAATGTCGTCCCGTCTCGGTGGGGTGCCGATTGCTAGTACCTTGTTAGACGCAGTCAAAGAAGAAGTAACAGAAAAAGCCAAAGACATACCAGAAAAAACTAAAGAGATGATATCAGTAGCTGCTTTGAAGTTTGCCATTTTGAAAAGCATGGCTGGCAAGAATATAAATTTTGATCCAGAGACTTCGCTTTCTTTTGAAGGCGACTCCGGTCCGTATCTGCAATACTCTACTGTGCGTGCAGGTTCTGTTTTAGAAAAAGCAGGGGAGATCAAAGCCGAGTTTGATTTGAAATCAGAAATTACCGAAGTAGAAAAATATTTGGATAGATTCGAAGAAGTAGTCACGAAGTGCATCACCCTTTGGGAACCGCACCATATGGTGGACTATCTGCTCAATTTATCTCAAAGGTTTAATTCTTGGTACGGGCAGGTGCGCATTATCGACGAAGAGAACAAAGAAATGCAGTACAATCTGGCGATCGTCAAAGCTTTTACCTTGGTTATGAAAAACGGCCTTTACCTCCTAGGCATTGAAACTCCAGAGAAAATGTAGTATTGTGCTTATAAGCGTTTGAGAGGCTATCAACCTCGAGGCTCTGGGAAGAAAGGAGAAATCCGATTAGACCCTAGCGGGTAAGCCCGACAAAGCTGTAAATCAAGAAGTAATTAAGGTGGTACCACGGCTCATGAGACCCGTCCTTAAACAGTAATTTTCTATTATTGTTTAAGGACGGGTTTTTATTTTTTAAAACTAACAAAATATTTATATGGAAGAAAAAAATAACAAAAGTGAGGCAGCTCTAAGAGAAGAAAAAGTTCTCGAATTTTGGCTAGAGAATAAAGTTTTCGAAAAGTCGATGTCTGCTGACAGTAGTCATCCGAAAGGTGAGTTCGTTTTCTATGAAGGTCCACCTACTGCGAATGCTAAACCAGCACTCCATCACCTGGAGGCTCGCGCTTTCAAGGATGTTATACCGAGATACAAAACTATGCAGGGATTCCACGTGCGTCGTAAAGGTGGGTGGGACACACACGGCCTTCCTGTGGAACTCCAAGTTGAAAAGAAGCTGGGACTTAATTCCAAAAAAGCTATCGAAGAATACGGTATTGCCAAGTTCAACAGTGAATGTAGAGAAAACGTATGGGAGCATATAGGAGAGTGGACCAAGTTTACGGAGCGTATCGGCTACTGGGTGGATAAAGAAAATCCATATATTACTTATGACAACAGTTACATAGAATCTTTGTGGAATGTGGTAAAGACCGTAGATGACAAAAAGCTTTTGTACAAAGATTACAAAGTCTTGCCTTGGTGTCCGCGCTGTGGAACAGCGCTGTCTTCGCACGAACTCGCACAGGGGTATGAAGATGTAAAAGATTTATCTGTGTATGTGAAGTTCAAAGTTAAAGGACAAGAAAATACTTATATCCTTGCGTGGACTACTACGCCGTGGACATTGCCTGGCAACGTTGCTTTGGCTGTAGGTAAAGATATTGAATATGTGAAAGTAAAAGTTGATTACGGAAATGATATTGTTGAAACTGGGACAGTAGAAAATGGGGTAAATAAAAATCAGACATTAATAAAATCAGGAACATATATATTAGCAAAAGCACGAATCGGGTTAATCGTAGGTAAGTATGAAAATATTGGGGAAATGAAAGGTTCTGACCTGGTTGACCTTGAATACGAACCACTTTTCCCATACATGGCCGACACTATTTCCGATACTGAAAAAGAAAAGTTAGAAAATAAAGCATATAGAGTATACGCAGCGGACTTTGTAACCACCGAAGACGGTACTGGGGTGGTGCATACGGCAGTCATGTATGGACAGGACGACTTCGTGCTTGGAACGCAGGTTGGACTTCCAAAGCATCACCTAGTAAACCTCGAAGGTAAGTTTGTAAAAGGCACGGGTTTCCTCGAAGGAAGATTTGTGAAAGAAAAAGACGAGAATGGTAAACCTACTTTGGCGGTAGATATAATAAATTACCTGACTGAGAAAAATCTTTTCTTTAAGAAAGAAAATTACGAGCACTCATATCCGCATTGTTGGCGTTGTAAAACTGCTCTTATCTATTATGCACGAGACTCTTGGTACATCCGCATGTCAGACCCAAAAGTGAAAGAAGAAATGATAAGTCAAAACAAGGAAATAAATTGGGAGCCTTCACACATCCGTGATGGACGCTTTGGAGAATGGTTGCGAGAAATAAAAGACTGGGCCGTATCTAGAGAAAGGTATTGGGGTACACCGCTTCCTGTCTGGCTTGCAAGTGACGGAGAGAAATTTGTTGTTGATTCCCTTGATACTTTGAAGAAATATTCCAAAAAGTCCGGTAACAAATATTTCGTAATGCGCCACGGACAGACAGACAACAATGTGAAAAATCTAGTCAGCACTATGAAAAACAGTGGTAGCCACCTGACAGAGGAAGGGAAATCAAAAACCAAAGAAAGCGTAGAATCTTTGAAAAACAAAGGTATAAATCTGATCATTACATCACCGTTCAATAGAACCCGAGAAACCACAGCTATCGTCAAAGAAGTACTTGGATTAAAAGACGACCAAATAGTAGAAGACGAGAGGCTTGGCGAGATGCAGGTACTGTCCTACGAAGGCCGGACCTGGGATGAATATCACAATGAGAATCAGAAAACGACAGACAATTTCGACAAAGCTCACGCAGGAGATGAGTCATACAAAGATATCAAAAGACGAGTAATGGAATTTGTTTTTGAAACAGAGGCAAAGTATAAAGATAAAAATGTATTGATCGTCACTCACGGCGGACCAGCTTGGCTTCTGGCTTCTGGGGCGCTCATGCTTGATGTAGAAAAAACTTTGGACATGATCAGCGAAAAAGACGGCTATCATTATTTGAGTAATTCCGAAGTTCAAGAACTTGATTTTTTTGCATTTCCACACAACGTAAACTATGAGCTAGATTTGCATCGACCATACATAGATGAGGTTGTTCTAGAAAAAGAGGGCAAAGAATTTGTTCGTACAAAGGAAGTCATGGACTGCTGGTTTGATTCTGGGGCGATGCCTTTCGCTCAAGATCACTATCCGTTCGAGAATAAAGAATTTGTGGATGGGCCAGGGTATCCGGCGGACTACATTTCTGAAGCGATAGATCAGACTCGTGGATGGTTTTATACCTTGCATGCCGTGGGTATACTTATGGGTCGTGGTAAAGCATATAAGAATGTTATTTGTCTCGGGCATTTACTGGATGAAAAAGGTAAAAAAATGTCAAAATCTATAGGCAACATTGTTGATCCTTGGTTTATGATGGATAAATACGGAGTAGATACACTTAGGCTTTGGATGTATTCGGTTAATCAGCCCGGAGAAGCGAAAAACTTTGATGAGAAAACTGTAAACATTCTGAACCAGCAAGTCTTTGGACTTCTATACAATGTTTTAGCTTTCTATGAACTATATAGAGATCAAAAACTTGAAGGTAGCGAAGAAGTAAAATCAGAAAACATACTAGACGTGTGGATACTAGCTAAGTTGGCAGAGTTAAATAATCTTGCAGTAAGCAACTTAGATAACTACAAAGTGCTTGAGCCTACTCGGGCAATGCGAGAATTCATCGGGGATTTGTCTACCTGGTACTTGCGTCGTTCTCGAGAAAGAATCAAAGAAGGGGAAGTAGAAGCAAAGAAGACTCTTTATTTTGTTTTGAAAAACTTTGTTAAGATCATGGCACCGTTTGCTCCTTTTTCAGCAGAAGATATTTGGTTGAAATTACGAAATGAAACAGATGCGGAATCTGTGCACCTAGCTTCGTGGCCAGAATTAAAGAAGCTAGAAAACAAAGAAGTTCTAGACAGTATGCAAAGTGTTCGTGATTACGTAGCTGTTGGACATATGGGGCGCCAGAAATTAAAGTTTCCTGTACGGCAACCACTTGCAAGTTTCTTTGTTCCAATAATCCCATTTCAAGATTATATAGAGATACTAAAAGATGAGTTAAATGTAAAAGAAATAAAAACATCAGTAAAACAAGGAGAAATAGATATATACTTTGATGAAACGATAACCCCAGAACTCAAACAAGAAGGGGACTACCGCGAGCTGGTGCGGGGAATTCAAGATATGAGAAAGGCTATGGGGCTAGTGCCTAGCGATGTTGTGCAGTTACTAGTCTTTACGAATGTCGCTGGTGAAGAGTTGATAAATAAATTCAAAACAGAATTGCTAAAAGTTGTGGGTGCAAGTTCTGTAGAATTCGCAGACAATGATGGCACCGAGATAAAGGTGGACGAATTAGTGTTTAAGGTTAAATTGAACAAATAGGATGCAGAATAAAAAGTTAGTAATATTTGATTTCGACGGCGTGCTCATCAACACAGCTGATCTGGCCTACGAGATACACAGAAATGTAAACCCTCATTTTACTTTTTAGCAATACAAAGACATCTCGAACGGAAACTTTCATGAGAAATGGCCTGAAGCCAAAGAGAAATTTAATTTGGTTGAGATGGGTCATGATGAATTCTTTAAACAGTACGAAGAAGGTATTTTCAGATACACCATTGAGGATGTTTTACACGACGCGATTCTTCATCTGGCTGACAAATATACACTTGTTATTGTGACTTCAAGTAGTGGCCCGGTTGTAACGAATTTCATAAACAAAGAAAATTTGACTGGTTGTTTCGCAGAGATACAAGGCTACGAAGTTCATAAAAGCAAGGTGGTAAAGATCAGGTCCTTGCTCGAAAAATATGAACTTCCACCCAACCAGGCCGTGTTCATAACCGATACACTAGGGGACATAGAGGAAGGCAATGCTTGTGGTGTGCCAGTTGTCGCTGAGACTTGGGGTATGCATGACTACGAACTATTACAGTCGGGTAACCCTGCGGTTATCATCGACGACCCGCGCAAACTCGTACCCGCGATAGAAAAGATATTGTGTTAAAATAGATAGCATATTGCTATGAACACAAACCCCGAAGCAAAACGAATATTGGTTTACGGGGATTCTTTAACCTTCGGTTTTGCTGGTATTGGAAATCCGGAGGGAGATAAATTCCCAAGTGATAAAAGGTTTACTGGGGTAATGCAAACCGAACTAGGTTCGGACTACGAGGTAATAGAGGAAGGGTTAAGGGGCAGAACTGTTTCCGGAGAAAATGCTTTTTTCCCGCACAGAAATGGTCTGGAACAATTCGGTCCCATATTCGCGAGTCATTTACCTGTTGATTTGGTTGTATTTTCGCTTGGAACAAACGATGCCAATAGTGGCTCGGACAAAAAACCAGAAGAAATACCAAGCGACTTTAGCAAATATACAGAAATCATGGAATTCTGGTGTAAGGGTTTTGGTTTCCCAATGCCCAAGGTTTTGCTCGTGGCTCCTCCTATTGTGGAAGAAGAATTTTCTTACAAAATATTTAAAGACATATTCAAAGGTGCAAAAGAAAAGTCGTTAACATTTTCTGAATCATACAAAAGCTTTGCAACGAAAAATAACTGGCATTTTCTTGATAGTGGGGAATTCATAAAACCTGGCGAAATAGATGGAATACATTTAGATCAAGAATCTAATAAAATACTCGGTATAAAAATTGCAGAACTTATAAAATCACTAGATTTATAGATGCACCACATTTACCACACACAGGCGATAATTTTGGGTAGCAGACATGTCGGGGAGACGGGGAAGGGATTTTACCTTTTTACTCCGGACTTTGGTTTGGTTTATGCCAGGGCTCAGGGTATACGTAAACTCGCTTCACGTCTGCGCTATGTGTTGTCGGATTATGCCTATGTCAAAGTAGACCTGGTTCGTGGACGGGATGTGTGGCGCATCACCAGTGCCTCGAAAACAAACAGTCTAGAAAATATTGCAAACAATCCAAAACTGCTACCGACCATGGTAAATCTGTCCAGGCTTCTGTATCGACTACTTCGTGGTGAAGAACCGAACGAAGCACTTTTTTCTGATTTGTTGCAAGGACTCTATGTGCTGGAGAAAAAAGAAGACAGGGAAGAAATAGCAAATCTAGAGATCGTCTTGGTGCTTCGACTGCTCGGTAACTTAGGTTACATCGGGGAACATGCTGCGCTCGACAAATTGGTAAAATCTCCGTTTGAAGAAAACTTGATATATGAAATGGTAAATCACAAAAAGGGCGCCGTCAGGGAGATAAACCGTGCTCTACGCGAGACGCATTTATGATATAATCTACCAATGGCGTTAGAGGACAAAGACAGACTAAGTAAAATAGAAGACTTGAAAAGTAAATTATTTAGCCGAGGTTACACCCCCAGGGTTGAACATTATGATACTCACCGGCATCGCACAGATATTCCTCCAGAAACATGGACCCACGAAGATATAAAAAAAGAAAAACCCAGTATGAAAACTTCTTTGTTTAAAAAATTTTTTATCTTTTCTCTGATATTTTTTGGGCTTTCAACACTGTACGTGCTTTTTAACTTTTTCGAAGGAGGAAACAATGTATCCAATGACAATATTGAGATATCTGTTTTAGGTAATGCTTTTACAAACGGGGGAGAGGACTTACCTCTTATTGTTGAAATTTCAAACAGGAACAACGTCGCGCTTGAACTCGTCGACCTTGTCGTAGAGTCCCCACGTGGTTCCGAATCAAGCAACAACAACACCGAAAGGCAGAGGATATCGCTCGGCTCGATACCGTCCGGCGGATCTAGGAGCGAAAATGTAATAGTTCGACTTTTTGGTGAACAGGGGTCTTTGAATAAAGTACGTATTTCTATCGAATACCGGGTTCCAGGATCGAATGCTATCTTTGTAAAGGAGAAACCTTATGAAGTTACTATCGAATCAACCCCACTCAATCTGACCATCGAAGCTCCGAGCGAAGTGCCTCCAAACCAAGACGTAACTCTAAAGATCAAGGCCGAAATCAATTCAGAGAGAAGGGCCGAGAACATGATTATAAAAGTAGACTACCCACCTGGTTTTCAGTTTACCTCGGCTACACCAGCACCGAGCCTTGGAAACAACGTTTTTGAACTCGGTACCCTCGAACCAGGAACAGAATACCAGATAGCCATATTGGGTAAAATGGTAGATGTGTGGAACGGCGAACAAAAAGTTTTCAAAGTATGGAGTGGTTCACAATCCAGAACAGAGAAGTCAGAAATCGATGTTGTTTTCAACTCACTCCTGTATACCATGCTCATCAACAAGCCTTTCGTAGAGTCTAGTATTTTTGTAAACGGGGTTTATTCCAAAGAGTACGCTATAAATTCTGGGGCACCAATCTCGGGTGAGATTCGTTGGGCTAACAACTTGGACACCAAGGTAAACGACATGGAAATCAGACTCAAACTCTCTGGTAACGCTATGAATCGAAAAAGCATCAAAGCTGCAAAAGGTTTCTATAACTCACTCGAAGACACTATCGTCTGGGATAAAAATACCGATCCACAATTTGCCGAGGTAGAACCCGGAGAGTCTGGCTTGGTTACATTTTCGGTAGCGTCCAAACAACTCTACAGTTCGGCGGACGGTATATTGAACCAACCGACAATAAATCTCTACGCATCAATATCTGGTAAACAAGCAGTTGCCAACAACGTAGCTAAAAAGATTGAAAGCAATGAAACAAAAATAGTAAAGATTATTTCTGATGTGGGCTTTGCGAACAAGCTTCTCTACTATACTGGTCCATTTACTAATACCGGTCCGATACCTCCGAGAGTTGAATCCGAGACCACCTATACTGTGGTTTGGAATGTCACCAACACTGCGAACGTAGTTCGTAATGCAAAAGTCCGAGCGAGCCTGCCTTCTTGGGTTAATTTTGTCGGAACTATTTCACCCGCGGATGCAAACCTGACCTACAATGCTAGCACCAAAGAAGTTACTTGGAATGTGGGTACACTTGTGCGGGGAGCGGGACTCGGCAACGCCGGACCCGAGGCTGCTTTCCAGATAACCTTTACTCCGTCACTTTCTCAGCTCGACGAAACTCCGATTTTGATAAATGACGCTGTTTTGACGGGGCATGATGATTTTGCTAATGTGGACGTGAGGGTGAACCGATCGTCGCTAAACACCAAACTGCCGAGCGATGCATCCTTTGATTATAAAAACGCCCGGGTTGTAGAATAATATTATGGAACAAGATAAAGATTTAATGGAAAAAGTAGTGAGCCTATGCAAGAGGCGTGGGTTTGTGTATCAAGGTTCGGAGATATATGGGGGACTAGCGGGTACTTTCGACTTCGGGCATTTCGGGGTAGCGCTTAAAAACAATATCAAAAACACTTGGTGGAAGAAATTCGTAGATGGACGAACTGATATGTACGGCGTGGATGCGGCGATACTGATGCGCCAAGAGGTCTGGCAGGCAACAGGACACGTGGCTAACTTTTCTGATCCGATGGTGGAATGTGAGAAATGCAAACGAAGATTCCGAGAAGACCAACTAGAAGATAAAGTGAAGTGTGCTGACTGCGTAGGAAAATTAGGCGAGGCAAAGCAATTCAACATGATGTTTCAAACGAAGGTTGGGGCAAGTGAAGACTCTAGTGCTATCTCATATCTTCGCCCAGAGACTGCGCAGGGTATGTTCGTAAATTTCAAAAACACAGTAGACGCTTTTCATCCAAAGCTTCCTTTTGGTATGGCGCAGATTGGTAAAGCATTTAGAAACGAGATAACCCCAAGAGACTTTATTTTCCGCCAGAGGGAATTCGAGCAGATGGAGATAGAATATTTCGTTCGTCCGGATGCCTGGAGCGAATCTTTCGACATGTGGCTTAGCCAGATGCACGAATGGATAGAGGAGGTGGGTATCGATACAAGTAAAACCACTGACCTGCTTGTTTCAGATGAAGACAGAGCTTTCTATTCTAAAAAAACTATCGATATAGAATTCGAATATCCGTTCGGCAAGAAAGAGCTCTTTGGTCTCGCATACAGAACTGATTATGATTTGAATACACATAAACTGGAATACGTAGATGAGGAAAATGCTACAAAGATGGTACCTCATGTTATTGAACCTTCTTTTGGTCTCGACCGAGCATTTCTGGCTATACTTATTTCTGCATATGATGAGTCTGATCCAGAGCGTCCATTCCTAAAATTCAAGCCCAACATTGCACCGGTTATCTGTGCAGTATCTCCGTTACTCAAGAACAAGCCAGAGCTTGTAAACTATGCAAAAGATAATGTATACGCAATGTTAAAATCAGAATTCGGTCGTGTCATGTGGGACGACAATGGCAACATCGGTAAAAGATATCGCAGACAAGACGAGATAGGAACACCATATTGTATCGTTATAGATTTCGATACTTTAGGTGAAGAAAAACCTGAACTCAAGGATACAGTAACTGTCCGCGACCGGGATACTGGCACTCAAGAACGAGTCAAAGTTTCTGAACTTGTTTCTTTCTTGAAAGGAAAACTTAATTAATATATGTTTCAGCCTGATAAAGCTGCCATAGAGTCTAAAGAAAATAAAGCTGTAAAAGATTGTATACAACAATTGGTATTAGAACATGAATATTTGGGTGACCCTAAGAACAAACAAGATTTGTATAAACAAATTCAATCCGATTGGCTGG
The DNA here is from genome assembly GCA_018062425.1 of Minisyncoccota bacterium. Classification (GTDB taxonomy): domain Bacteria; phylum Patescibacteriota; class Minisyncoccia; order Phycocordibacterales; family UBA9973; genus UBA9973. Next base: position 22,665 of record JAGOSH010000007.1, read on the forward strand.
CTTGGGTAGAAGAGAGAAAAATTACTGATGGATTAGACCCAAATAATCAAGCTGATTACGTTCATGAATTGTTAGCAAGAGTTAGAAGATTTGTTGGTGGATTTGGATCAAGCCCTAAATTATACAAGATTCTTTCTAAGGATACTCATAGGCTTGATTGTTTAAGTGGTTCAATGGTCATCGGTTCAATACTTGAAAAATCAAATATCCAATTTTCCTATGTTAGTCCAGTAGGGCACATAGCGCTTCTGGTAAAGATAGATGGAAATAATTTTTATGTTGATGTGGGTTCAAATAAATTTTTTGAGATGAAAGAAGAATTTATTGATCGGACTGAATCGGGTAAAGATTTCGACACCGTTTTCTTTAAAGAAGGAATCGGTCGTGGATATAGTTTTTTTGCCGTCTATAAAAATCCAGAAGATGTATTAGGCAGTGTTTTTGGTAACATCGTTGTTTTAGATGAAGTATTGAAAGGAGACACAAGTAACGCTTCGTCAAATCCAAGACAACAAATAGCAGCTGCTGATTCCATAAAGAATGAGATTCAAAAAGTAGATTTCAAAAACCTACGTTCTTATTTAAACCAATTCCCAGATTTTAGAAAAACAAACAAGACACTTTGCGCAGCAGAGGTTGAAAGACTAAAGTCGATAGGATTTTATAACGAAGATTAGATAGTCCCTCTCAAAGTATCTTCAAATGCTTCCGCTTGGCGGATTATTTTTGTATCTCCGTTTTCACAGACCAGGATTTCCGCAGGGAGCAGTCGGCCGTTGTAACGGTAGCTCATACCGAAGCAATACGCACCGGCGTTGTGCATGATGACTATGTCACCAATAGCGAGCTCGGGTAGGGGACGGCCTTTCCACCACAGGTCTGTCTGTTCGCAGATTTGGCCGGTGAGAAGAGTAGGTTTTTTCGGGAATTCCTTTTCGTTTTCTTTGCCGTCGATCGAGAGCGCATGGTATGCATCGTAGAGTATCACTCTAGGTACTATGTTCATTCCCAAATCGGTGCCCCAGATTTCTCTATAAGCATTTTTCTTGGCTTCTACTTTGCCTATGAGGTAGCCGGCGTTAGCCACGAAATACCTACCTGGTTCCATGACCACGCGAGGGTGAGGCATACCGTATTCGTTACACTTTGCTTCTATGGCTTCTACGATTCCGGTAACCGCGGCGTCGAGGTCGAGCTCGGATTCTTCTGGCTCATAAGCTATACCGAGCCCACCTCCCAAATCTACAAATTCAAAATCAATAGCTAGTTCTTTTTTTATTTTGCCGATGACATCAAAAAGCCTCAAGGTTATTTCCTTGAAATATGAGGCATCAGTCACACAACTACCCGCCATCATGTGGATACCAAATCTTTTTATTCCAGCTTCTTTAGCCTGCCTGTAGGCTTCGACTGCTTGGTCCATGTGTATGCCGAATTTTGCCTCCGGTCCGCCAGTGATATCAAAGTGCCCGACATTACTTTTACCTATTCCTGGATTAATACGAAACGAAAGCACTTCTGGTTGACCGAAAGCTAGTACACGGGGGAGTAGGGAAACATCATCCAGGTTGAAAAGCACATTATTTTCTATACCTGTCTTTATGTCTTCATCTCCGAGAAAATTACCAGAGAATATTATGTCAGAGCCAGAAAGTCCCAGGTGTTTTGCCAGAAGGATTTCATTTGCACTTGAGGCGTCGATGCCGGCACCTTCGTTAAGCAACATTTTTACAATACTTGGATTGTTGTTGGCCTTTACTGCATAGTACAGTTTAAAGTTAGGATATTTAGAAGTGAAGGCTGTTTTTACTCTTCTAAAATTCTCCTTAATTTTCAATTCGTCGTACACGAATATCGGTGTACCGTACCGTGCTGCTAAATCTCTGACCTCTACCTTGTTGATTTTCATGATTCTTGTATCATTGATTAATTTATTAAAATAAAAAAACATCCGGTGTGGATGCTTTGCCTAGTAACTAATTACGTAAAGTAAATCAAGACTAAGACAAAAGCATCGCGCCACGCTTGGCGTCCTTCTTTGTCTTCTTTGCCTTGATAACTATAAACATGTGTACAAGTATACAGTGTCTTCATTCAAAGTCAAACCACGTCGAATCTTGTGCTACAATACACCCTATGAAATTCTCAAAGAAAAAACTAAAGAACGGGCTGACTTTGGTGACGGTGCCGATGGTGGACAATCCGACTGTGACCGTGCTGGTATTGGTAGAAACCGGTTCCAAATATGAGACCAAGAAATTAAACGGCATTTCGCACTTTCTAGAGCATATGTGTTTCAAGGGCACCGTTCGCCGGCCCAAGGCCATAGACATTTCCCGGGAGCTCGACGCCATAGGTAGTCAGTACAACGCTTTTACTTCACAGGAATTCACAGGTTACTATGCCAAATCCGAGGCGCGTCATTTCAAACAAGTGCTCGATGTCGTCTCCGATATATATCTGAATTCCACTTTTCCAGAGGCCGAGATTGAAAAAGAAAAGGGGGTGATTGTGGAGGAGATAAACATGTATGAAGATATGCCACATCGCCATGTGCAAGACCTGATCATGGAGTTGCTCTACGGCGATCAACCAGCTGGGTGGAACATCGCTGGAACGCGTGAAAATGTGAAGGCTATGAATCGTGCAGATTTTGTGAAATACAAAAAATCTCATTATGTACCGAATGCTACGACCATCATAGTGGCTGGCCACGTAACAGAGGCTGAAGTATCAAAAGAAGTAAACAAAATATTTGGTAATTTAGTACAAGGTAAAAAAGGTAAAAAAGTTAAAGTGAAACAAACTCAGAATAAGCCTGAGGTTTTGTTGAAATACAAAAAGACTGATCAATCACATTTCGTGCTGGCTTTCAGGAGTTTTGATTTATTCAGTAAAAAGAATGCAGCGGTTTCTGTGTTAGCCAGTATTTTAGGTGGTGGTATGAGCTCACGACTTTTCCAAAAACTTCGTGAGGAAATGGGGGTAGGGTATTATGTTCGTGCTAGTGGCGATGCTTATACAGACCATGGATATTTCGAGATATCAGCTGGGGTGGACAACAAACGTGTAGTCGAAGTCTCGGAGGCCGTATTGGCCGAGTGTAAAAAGATAGCAACCGAGCCGGTGCCGGCAGATGAGTTACAAAAAGTAAAAGACTACCTAATCGGTAATATGAAACTTGATCTCGAGTCCTCGGACAGTATTGCGCAGTTTCATGGTTTTCAGGAAGCACTAAAGAAAGAGATAAAAACAGCCAACGAAAAGGCCGCTGAGATAAATAAAGTCACAGCACTCGAGGTACAAAATATAGCCAAAGAAATATTTAAAAACGAAGGAATGAACTTGGCCATAGTCGGCCCTGCTAAAAACAAAGCTCCTCTCAGCAAGATCCTGAAATTATAGTTTCAACTTTTTTGTGTTATGATGTTGGTATGTTTGGAGAGGGAAGCACAACCAAAATTTCTATTTCAACTGGGACCATGATCCGCGCTGTTTTGGTGGGTGTCGGGGTGTATTTGTTTTGGTTCTTGCGCGACTTGCTGATGGTAGTTTTCACCGCTATTATTTTCGCTTCTTTTGTTGAATCAACTATCCCATATTTTAAAAAGATACGGATCGGGCGACTGCTCGGGGTGATCATATTTTATGTGGTGTCGCTCTTGATTTTCGCAGCATTGTTTTATTTGTTTGCGCCACTTCTCATCACCGAGGTTTACAATTTTGCCACTTTTCTTTCTTCTTATATTCCTGATTTCAACTTCTTGGATTATTTCCAGAGCAAAGAATTTGCCGGCGCAAAAGACGTGGTAAACAAGCTTTCAGATAACTTGTCTGTAGGGTCACTCCTTGAAATATCTAAAAGCTTTATCAACAACCTGTCTAGCGGATTCTTTCAAACCCTAGCCTCGGCTTTCGGAAGCATATTTAACTTCATCCTCATTATCGTTATATCTTTTTACTTATCGGTACAAGAAAAAGGTATCGAAAATTTCCTACGGATTGTGTTGCCGGTTTCAGTCGAAGACTATGCCGTTGATTTATGGGAACGTTCACAAAAGAAAATTGCCTACTGGATAAAAGGGCAGATGTTCCTTGGGCTCTTGGTGGCTGTCCTTACTTACCTGGTTCTTTCTATTTTAGGCATCCAATACGCGCTCCTTCTGGCTATCATTGCTGGTATTATGGAGCTCATACCATATGGAGTAATACTCGCTTTGGTTCCAGCGGTTTCATTCTCTTATATATCTGGAGGTCTGTCCTCGGCACTGCTTGTGGCTGGAGCATACTTGATTATTCATCAATTTGAAGTTTTTCTTTTTACTCCGCTGATAGTGAAGCGTGTGGTTGGCCTTTCTCCTTTGGTTGTTATACTGTCGGCTCTGATTGGTTTTGAACTCGCGGGTATTTGGGGTGTGGTGATAGCTATCCCGATTGCGGTAATTGTGATGGAAATCATGAATGATTTGGAAAAGAGGAAAACCATAGTTCGAGCTTCGGTAGGAGACAAGAAATAATATGCAAGAAAAAAAAGTAAATCAGAGTAAAAGTTTTTATATTACTACTACACTGCCGTATGTGAACGCTGAGCTGCATTTGGGGCACGCGTTGGAGTTCGTCCGTACTGACGCCATAGCCAGGTACAAGAAACTCGCAGGTTTCAATGTGTTCTTCAATACTGGTACAGACGAACACGGTTCCAAGATTTATGAAAAAGCAGTGGAGGCCGGAATGGACCCACAGAGTTTCGTGGACCAAGGATTTGAAAACTTCAAAAGAAGTTTGAAAATGTTCGGAGTCACAGACGAGGTGCATTTTATTCGTACTACCGACCTAAATCATATCGCATCCGCACAAGCATTTTGGAATAAAGTAAAAGAAAACGGATTTATTTATAAAAAGAACTATGCCTCAAAGTATTGCGTAGGTTGTGAAAGCGAGAAGACTGATTCGGATTTGAATGAGAATGGCGAATGCCCCGACCATCCTGGCAGGCCACTTCAGATAATCGAAGAAGAAAATTATTTCTTTAAATACAGTGAGTTTGGTCCAAAGCTTTTGGAACTCTATGCCAAGCGTCCAGACTTTGTTATTCCAGAATTTCGTTTCAACGAAGTCAAAGCTTTTATTGAAAGGGGACTACAGGATTTTTCTATCTCTAGATTAAAAAGCAAAATGCCGTGGGGAATACCGGTGCCAGGGGACGAAGACCATGTCATGTATGTATGGTTCGATGCGCTGACGAATTATATCAATACCCTAGGTTGGCCTGATGTCGGTGGTGACTTTGAAAAATATTGGGTTAACGGCACACCAACGCAGTACTGTGGTAAAGACAACACTAGATTCCAATCCGCGATGTGGCAAGCTATGCTCATGGCTGCGGGAGTGCCAAATTCGTATCAGATCATCGTGAATGGTTTTGTGATGGGCGAGGGTGGAGTAAAGATGTCGAAGACATTGGGCAATGTAGTTAATCCAAAAGAAATCGTGGATGAATACGGCACTGAGGCCTTGCGTTATTTCATGCTTCGGGAGATTTCTCCTTTTGAAGACAGTCCGTTTTCGAAAGATCGTTTCAAAGAAGCATATAACGCGAGTCTGGCCAACGGGCTCGGAAACCTGGCCTCTCGAATACTAACCCTTTCCGAAAAGTATTTGGACAAATGCCCAGAAATTCCAGAAGTGTCCGACTTCAGCGAATATTTCGCGCTTTATGAAACTTTTGATTTGAAAAAAGTTATGGACTATATCTGGGGCGAAGTAGAAGCCTTGGATAAATTTATCCAAGAAACAGAACCGTTCAAGGTTATCAAAGTGGATGAAGTAAAAGGTAAAGAACTCATAACCACCATGGTCCTCCGCTTGTACCAAATAGCTCGCATGTTAAACCCAGTCATGCCGGAGACAAACGAAAAATTAAAACAACTGATCAAAGCCAATAAAAAACCCGAAGTCCCTCTATTTTTAAGGAAAGATTGATTATGAAAATCAGAGAACCATTTGTAGTTTTTACTAACTTGGTGTTTATTATCCCTTTATATTTTGGCCTCGCACAGCAGGCATACCTTTATGCTGGGGTTATTTTTATAGTTTTTGTATTCTCTTCTATATTTCATATAACAAAACCACCCGGCACAGTCTGGCCGAGTGAAGTGTACAAACTAAACAAGAGACAAAAGTTTTTTCTGCGAGTAGACGAAGTCCTGGCTTACTGTTTGGTATTGTTTAACTTGTATGTTTTTTGGACTAAAGGTTTTCCTTTGTATTTTTGGTACGCAGTAGCTACTGCTTTTGTTGGCCTTATTTTTCTTTATTTTCCGAAACAACAAAACAAATATGAATTTTTCCATGGAACTTGGCACCTGCTTTCAGGGTTGTTCACTTTGTTTGCAGTATTGTCGTTAGCAGTTTAATATAAAATTATGAAATACATCGACATACATTCCCATTTAAATTTAAAGCCTTTAAAACAGGATGAGGAAAAGGTCATAACCCGCATGGTGGAACATGAGGTTGGAAGCATCACTATCGGAGTTGATTATGGGACTTCCTGCGAGGCGGTTGCCTTGGCAGAGAAATACGACTTTGTCTGGGCTGGGGTAGGCATGCATCCGACAGACAACACTACCGAGGAGTTTGATATTGAAAAATACAAAGATTTAGCCAAGCATGCGAGGGTAGTGTGCGTTGGTGAATGTGGAGTGGACTACTATCGGGACCAAAGTGCGGAAACCAAACAAAGACAGGAAAAGCTTTTTAGACAGCATATAGAAATAGCGCAAGAGGTAGCTAAGCCACTGATGATCCATGCCCGACCGAGCAAGGGCAGTATGGATGCATACAATGATGTTTTAAATATCCTCGAAGAAGCCAAGAAGGAGAGTCCAGATTTGCGGGCTAATTTCCACTTCTTTGTGGGTGACATAGAGGTTGCCAAGCGTGCACTAGCGCTCGGCTTTACAATGTCTTTCGACGGGCCCATAACTTTCGCGCGGGATTATGACGAAGTTATAAAATTCTTACCTCTTGAATCCATCATGGCGGAGACTGACGCGCCGTTTGCCGCACCGATACCGCACCGCGGGGGAGCGTGTGAGCCGTACATGGTTACAGAGATAGTAAAAAAGATTGCCGAGATTAAAGGCCTGTCAACGTACGAAGTCAGAGACCAGATCCTCTCGAATTCCCAAAAGTTTTTCATGATATAATCAATCCAATGCAGAAAGTTTTCAAACGGATTTCAAATTCTAAAAATCGTCTAGCTCGAGTCCTCGCTGTAGCAGGGGTTTATATATTATTTTGGTGTGTGTTTTATGGTAGCCAGATAATCCTGCCAAAGAGTTGGGCTATATACATCGGACAGAAAACTGGTATTTTTATGCCTATTTATATATTTGCTATTGTCCCACTCATATCCTTTTTTATTCCAGTCTATGTAGTCCGACACATGAAAACAAAACCATGGGTTACGTATTTGATGCACGTAATACTTATAATTGTTTCAATTGCCGTCTTTTTCGCCCTATCCTTGTTGCGCGCATATACTGCTACCGGCCCCGAAGACTTTATAAAGTAGGTTGTTAGAAACGGGAACCCTTTGCTATAATAGAATCTAAGATATAAACGTATTTTTAACTATATTTGTATGAGAAACTTTTTACGTAATAATCATTTTTTTCATTTAACCGCCATTTTGTTCCTTGCTTTTACTGCTTGGTGGATTTCGCTCAAGCCATTTGATCCTAATGTGCTCATGGAACAAAAAGAAACCTGGTCCGCGTTTTACTGGACATTTGCTGCTTTTGGCGGACTCTTTGGAATCTTTGCTAGTCGCGAGCTCGGTTTCTGGCGTAGTGTGATTGGGCGTGCGGTGTTGGCTTTTTCTGCTGGGCTGCTTCTACAATCTATCGGACAAATAATTGATTCGTATTTATCTGCGGTTGGCAATGCATATATTTTCTACCCATCTATCGCAGAGATTGGTTATACCGGCAGTATCTTGGCCTATATCTACGGTTCATACTTGTTGGCTCGTTATATTGGCATAAATCCGTCAGTTAAAAACTTTGCAAAGAGCAGGCTGGTTTGGTTCATTCCGGTGGTCATGTTTGCACTCTCGTATTTTACATATTTGCACGGTTACGATTTTGCGAATGCGGAAACTGTCCACATCATCTTTGATTTCGGGTATCCGATACTGCAGTCGATCTATGTAGCACTAGCAGTATATGTGTTGATACGGTCCAGCAATATTCAGGGTGGAGTCTTGCGTCGCCCGATATCCTTTTTAGTGGCTGCGCTTATTTTGCAATATATTGCTGATTCATATTTTGTTTACGAGTTCAACCAAGACAAGTGGTACAACGCGAACTTTAATGATTATTTCTACCTGGTAGCTTACTTTGTTTTAGCGCTCTCGATCATATATATTGACGAGGTTATCCGAGATATCCATGCAAAAAACGAAGGCCTATCCAAAGAGGCTGGGTTCGAGTCTCAAAGCGTAGAAGAACTGAATGTAACATACGTTAATCTGCTTCGAACTATTATCAAAAGCCAAGAAGAGATCATTGGCCCGCTCGCTTGGACCGAAGTTGCACAGATCCAGAACATCGTGATAAAGGATAAAGAAAACATAGAACTTGAAATATCCGGCGACCCCAAAGAGACCATCGACGCATTGCTGGAAAAGTTCTTCAAAGTATTCGGCCCGACGGCGCTATACGTAGCCAAGCGCAATACTTACCGTATCACCAGAAACATGCAACTGCACCAGGTTCCGGACAAGCTACTTTAATATTTTGCTTTTTGTTTGTACTTTTGTAATACTCTATACATATGGAAATCTGGGCGATATATGCGGTTGGTGCTTCGTTGTTTTGGTCTTTGGTGAACATGGTTGATAAATACCTTGTTTCAAAATACACCAACGAAGAACATTCATCTGGTGCGCTTGTTTTATTTTCAAGTTTGGTTGGAGTATTTATTGCTTTTTTTATTGGTATTTTTAATCCAGGAATTTGGCATATAGGCACGATCGACAAATTGTTGCTTATCCTTGTTGGGTTTACGTCTGTTGCCTGGATACTTTTCTATCTGTATGCTTTAGAAATTGAAGATGTGTCAGTAGTTGTACCTTGGTTTTTAACAATTCCTGCATTTGGATATATTTTTGGTTTTATCTTTTTGGGAGAGTCATTGACCTACTATCAGCAAATTGGGTCTCTAATAATAATGCTTGGCCTAATAGTATTGAGCATCGATTTTAAGAAAGAAAAAGTTTCTAAGTTTAAAACTAAGGTTGTTTTATATATGCTTGCTGCTTGTATTATTATTGCAGCTCAAGGAATAGTTTTTAAATATGTGGCTGAGGTAGAAAGTTTTTGGGTTTCTTCTTTTTGGGAATATTTAGGTTTGGGTTTAATGGGTCTGATTCTTTACATATTTATACCTCATTATCGTCGAGATTTTATGCGCATGAATAAAGAGGGTGGTTTAAAAATATTTAGCTTAAATGCCCTAAGCGAGCTTACTACAACTACGGGAGATTTGTTGTCTAAGTTTGCCTTATTACTTGCACCTGTTACAGTGGTGTATTTGATGAGTAGTTTCCAGCCAGCATTTGTTTTAATGCTGACAATTCTAGGTACTTTATTTTTCCCTAGTATTGTTAACGAAAGCTTGAGTTATCGAGTATTAGTTCCAAAGATTATAGCAATATTAATAACAATAGTAGGTAGTTTTGTTCTTTTCATGTAAGCACTTGATATTTATTATAAATGTGTTATAATCTAGAAGACGTGAACTTTTCAAAACTGCGTCGAAGATGATACCAGAATTCCCAAAATTTAAAAAATTAGAACTTAGTGATCGGAGTCGCGTTGAGCAAATTACAAACAAATTTCCTCCGCACTCTGATTTTAACTTTATTTCAATGTGGTCTTGGGACACAAAAGGCGAGGTTGGTGTATCGTGCCTGTATGGGAATTTAGTTGTTAAATTTACGGACTACCTAACAGGGGATCCGTTTTTTTCTTTTTTGGGTGAAAATTCAGTTGAAGATACAATAAATACCCTACTGACTTTCTCTGAAGATAAATATAAAAAATCACATTTGAAATATATATCAGAAGATTTAATCAAGCTGCATGTTTCTAAAGATGTTTTTGATATACAAGATGATATTGCTTCTCACGATTATGTTTATGAAGTAGAGCATTTAGCTAATATGCATAATTGGCCTAAACACAGCTCGGGTAAAAATATTAGACAGTTTTTAAAAGAATTTAACGATTATAATGTAAAACATTTTGAGCTTGCTGATGCTCCAAAAAAAGATTGTTTAGATTTGTTTAAACGTTGGGCACAAAATCGAGAAGCCACTAACTCTGAATTGAACGAACTTAAAGCAGCTGAGAGACTTTTTAAGTCTAATATATCTGAGCTTAAGGTTGTTGCTCTGTATTTGAAAGATAAAATAGTTGGGTTTACTGTTTATGAAATTGTGGCTACTGGTTACGCTGTATCTCATTTTGCTAAAGCTGATAAATCACACCACAAATCAATAGGAGATGTTTTGAACTGGGAAGAGGCTAAAATATTATCTACTCAGGGGGTTAAATACTTTAACTGGGAAGAAGACTTGGGCATTGAAGGTCTACGTAAATTTAAAGAAAAGTATAAACCCGCATTTTTATTAAAAAAGTACAAAGTTAGTAGAAAGAAAAGTTGAGATTACTAATATTTTATACTTTTGTGTATAATGTTTACTATGGATTTAAAATCAAAAGTGCTTCTGTATTGTGTTGTTTTCTTTGTGTTACTTTCACTCGGTATAACTATTTATAAAACTTTATTTTTGCATGATTTTGAAATAGAACATACATCCGGAGAGGATCTTGATACGAGTGTATAATATAATCTTATGCCACAAATTTACTTAAACTGCTTAGATGCTACACCGAACCTTTTTGGTGTTTTTGATACGGCTATTGCACCAGGGTTGCTTTACTATGCCTATATGCCAATTATTCTACTTTCTTTATTATTTGGTTTATTAGTGTTTAGAAGCAATATAGAAAGTAATTTGTCTAGTAGGCTATTCTTTGGCTTAACGATAGCTTTCTCTCTGTTTTTATTGAATGAAATAGTTCAATGGATTGCCGTGCCTACAGCTTGGGTACACCTAGCTTGGGAGTTGTCCCCATTCTTTCAGGTGTTAATAATGCTGTTGCTTATGTACTTCATTTCTGTTTTTATAAACAGGTCTGATGTTGTTTATCAAAGAAAGCTTTTTTTTGCCTTACTTTTTTTGCCAGTTTTACTTTTTTTGCCGACTTCTGGGAACATGAGTTCTTTTGACTTTTTAAATTGTCAGGCTAATGTAGCGGCACTGTTTAATTATGTATATTTTTTACAGGGGTTAACAGTGATTTTTATTGTATATGTTTGCTTGAAAAAATATTTTGCAGTCTCAGATCCAATTCATAAAAAGCAAATAATATACATATTATTTGGATCCGCTTCTTTTGCTATAATTTTTGGTCTGTCTGATATTTTAGGCGAATTAACAAAAGCCTATGAAATAAATCTAATTGGTCCGCTGGGTATGCTTATTTTTCTTGGTTTCTTAACATATATGATTGTTAAGTTCCAAGCATTCAATGTTAAGTTGTTTTCTGCGCAGGCTCTTGTTTGGGGGATGGTATTTTTCATCGGTACCCAATTTTTCTTTATACAGAATCCAGTTAACTTCTTCTTGAACGGTTTTACATTTGTTATGACTATAATTTTTGGTAACTACCTCATCGGTTCTGTAAAAAGAGAAATCGAACAGAAAGAGTACCTAACCACGCTTAACCTGGAGCTCAAGGGTTTGATCAAACAAAGGGAAAACCTCGTCCACCTTATCACCCACAAGGTGAAGGGTTCATTCACTCGTTCGAAATACATTTTTGCCGAGATGGTGGAGGGGAGCTTTGGCAAGCTAGATGACATGATTATGAAAATGGCCAAGAAAGGACTCGACTCAGACAACGAGGGTATCCATACAGTTGATATGGTGTTGAATTCATTTAACCTAGGTAGTGGAATAGTGAAGTATGACATGAAGCCGATGGATTTAAAGAAAACAGTAGAGGATGTTCTGGGTGAAAAAGGATCCCGTGCCAAAGACAAAGGTCTGGCTGTGGAGACTCTAGCTCCAGATCCAGAGTACAAGGTAAACGGTGATGTGTTCTGGCTCAAAGAGGTGGTGAATAACTTCATAGAAAATTCTATCAGGTACTCGATCCAGGGCACCATTCATGTAAAGCTTGAAAAAGCAGATGGTAAAGTGAGGCTTAGCGTCAAGGATAATGGTGTGGGTCTGTCTGACGAGGACAAGAAGGGACTCTTCACCGAAGGTGGCCGGGGCAAGGATTCGCTCAAGATGAATGTGGACTCCACTGGTTACGGACTATTCTCGGTCAAGGTCATTGTACAGGCCCACGGTGGCCGTGTCTGGGCCGAGTCCGGTGGCAGGGGACTGGGTTCGACTTTCTACGTAGAATTGCCAGCATCGTCTTAAAAAATCTTACATAGGGTAACCCTATGGGAAATATATCTCTACAAAACCGGCACCCTTGCCGGTTTTGTTTTTTCGTGTTAGTTTGAGGATTGATTTTGTTGTTTACAATCTCAAAAAAAATTCTCTAAATTAGTTCACCCACAAACTTTTTCACACACATGAAAAACTTGTTCAGCCTCGCAGTGCTCCTACTGCTAACATTTTCTGCGCCGAATATTTCCGCGCAAAAACCCGAACCCGTACACGCGGGGGATTGCAACGGGATTCAAATCTCGAAAACTGATATGGCTGTGTCTTTTGACTGGTCAAACGAAATTGTCAACTCAAAGGCAACAATTACGGCGTACATGTCCGACAATTCCCCTAAGCGCGTTAAGTTTTCCGCTAAGGGTAACTGGAACATTCTGTCAGTAAAAGTAAACGGCGCGGTGTCGGCTTGTGACCGCAAGGATTCCACAGAACTCACAGTATTTTTCCCAGCCTCTACTTTACCTGGACAAGTTTCCATTGAAATCAATTACCGGGTTATTAAACCGCAAAAAGGGGTTTATTTTATAAATCCACGCGGCGAGGTACCAGGGCAGGCAAAACAAATTTGGGTCCAGGGAGAAATGGAAGATAATTCGTGGTGGATGCCAATACGCGAGATGTCGTCCGGTTGTTTGGACAAAGTAACAGGTTCTATCACACTGGATGTTCCGAGCAAGTTCACAACTGTTTCAAATGGGATCAAATTACCGTCGAAAAAGTTGAAAGGCGGAATGCGTAGAGATACGTGGCGGTTAGACAAACCACATTCACCATACCTCTGGACGTTCATAATTGGCGAGTTCGATGTGATAAAGGACAACACCGGCCGAGTACCGATTGAGTATTACGTTCAGCGGGGATATAAAGATTATGCAGAACAAATTTTCCCTAAAACCCGTGAACTTTTAGATTTCTTTTCCGAGCGTTTCGGTCCATACCCTTGGCCAGCATACCGTCAGGTAATAGTGGAGAATTTTCAGTTTGGTGCTATGGAAAATACCACTTGTGTGGTATTCAACAAATCCTTTCAGGGTACTCGGCGTGAGTTGCAGGGCAATATGCGTAATTTTGCAGTAGTTGCGCATGAGATGATGCACCACTGGTTTGGTGACCTGACAACCTGTAGCGGATGGGACGATTTTACGCTTAATGAAGGTTGGGCTACTTACTCTGAATGGATTGCCATTGAGAAATTCTTTGGTAAACAAGCAGCGTTTGAATGGTTCAAGGTTGGTCGGGGTCAATACTTCGATCAGTGCAAAAAGGATGCACATCCGTTGATAGATTCAGTCAGGGCCAGCAAAAACTGTCATGACATGTTCGACGGGCACTCTTACAAAAAGGGTGGTTGGGTTTATCGTAATCTAAATGAAATGGTTGGTGACTCTCTTTTCTATGCTTCGTGCCGATTGTACCTGACGGCGAATGCGTACAAGTATGCCGATTGGCATGATTTGCAAAGCGCTTTTGAAACAGTTTGTCATTGTGACCTCAGTTGGTACTTTGATGAGTGGGGTGGCCAGGTTGGTCACCCGATAATTGACGTGCACACCGCGGTAATGGGTAACTATCTTGTTCTCGGGATCGAGCAGACACAGCGTAAAAGGTACGGATGGGAAGAATTTTATCTGGAAAGCATACCAACCGTAACCAAGTACAAGAGCGGTAAAGTTGAACAAGGATTTCTCCATATCGGGAATGTCGAGTTTGAAACAATGACCATTCCATTAGATGACGGAGATAGCCTGCTTTTCTTTGCGATAGATCCTGACCGGACAGCTTTGGTGGACTGGCATTGGCACATGAGTCTACCTGAATATCAGGCCATACTTTGGGAGTGTGAAAATTTCCCGGCTCGCAGCGATGCTTTTGACTCTCTCACCGTTCACAAAGCGGAACTAAAAAACTGGAGCCAAATCTGCGACAGGGCAACAGACGACATGAGTCCGAGCATTGCTTCAAGAGGTCTTGCTAATGTACCGATTGATTCCTTGTTCACCGAAAAAATGGCAGCCATTTATCTGGGTGACGGTCTTGATGTCAGGATTCGCAAAGCCGCACTTTCAAAACTGGATGGTCCGGAATGGCAGACAACCTTTGTCGCTCTTTGTGAGGACAAAGACCTGCAGATACAAGCACTGGCGCTCCAAAAATTGCTGACCGTGGACACTTTGAAAGCAACGCAAATTGCAATTTCCAAGTGGGCTGACATCCTGATGGATAAGCCTGTTGTTCACGAACGGTTTATAACCAGGGCGCTGTTGGATGTTTTGCTGAATGCACCGGAAATTAACTTCAAGTTATGTGTGAAGTCTGTGTGCGAAAATGGCGGTCCTTATGTTTGGGGTGAACTTGAAGGTACGGAAGAAAAACCCGGTCCGATGACCAGGTGGCTCACGTCTTTAGATCGGATGGAAAGAGAAGATTTTTTCTTACCTTGGCTTCGAAAGTTTGGTGACAGGTTTGCCGTCACCTTGAAGTATTTCGGCCCGAAGGTGCCGGCAGCCAGTACTGGTAGTGGCAAGTAATTTTTTTGAGATGAATAGAGATGTTTGAATAAGCCGTCAGGGTCCAATAAGGAACCTGGCGGCTTTTGTGTTCATATTTTTCTAGCCCAATTTGCAAATTCTCGTTTCTGTGTTAGTATGGGCGGTATATGAAAAAGGTTGAAAAAGAAGAAGTTATAGAGGGCGAGCTTAAAGTTTATGAGCTCGGCTATCTTCTAGTCCCTACTTTGGGGGAGGAAGAAGCACCATCCGTCTATGGAAATATAAAAGAACTTATTTCCAATTTAGGCGGGCAGTTTATTATGGACGATATGCCTAAGTTAATTCCTTTGGCCTATACTATGGATAAAGTTATCCAAAACGTCCGACACAAGTTCGACTCTGCCTATTTCGGCTGGGTTAAATTTGACATGCAGGCAGCTAAGGTCGAAGAACTAAAGAAGAAACTGGATCTGGACACCAATCTAGTCCGTTTCTTGATTACTAAGACTGTTCGAGAGAACACTGTAGCTGGCAAGAGGTTTGGTGACCGCGTATTTACCAAGAGGAAGCCAACCACTCGCAAAGAAGGGGAAGAAGTAGTCGAAATCAACAAAGAAGAAATCGACAAGGAAATCGACGCTATGATTGAGGCGTAAATTATTAGTAATTAGGTACTAGTGACTATTTGCTAGAACCTAGAATCTAACTCGTATGTACTTAAACAAAGCAATCGTCATAGGCAATCTAACCCGGGATCCCGAGTTAAAGTCTTTGCCATCTGGTATCAAAGTGTGCTCCTTTAGTGTAGCAACCAATCGTGTCTGGAAAGACAAGAACGGTGCTCGCCAAGAGGCCGCTGACTACCACAATGTCGTAGTGTTCGGACGCCAAGCAGAAACAGTCGCCCAATACATGAAAAAGGGTAATTCCATTCTAGTAGAAGGTCGCATGCAGACTCGCAGTTGGGACGACAAGACCTCTGGTGACAAGAAATACCGCACCGAGATCATCGCCGACAGGACTCAATTTGGTCCAAAGGGTGGCAGTACAGGAGGCCCAACCGGAGGCAGTGTAGCTCAAGGTGGGGGAATGCCTAAATCAGAACCGAATGACGACGGCAGTGATTCCATCGACTACCCAGAAGAAGACATCAATCCAGAAGATATACCATTTTAATTATAAAAAATATGAAACAAGATTATTTCTCAGCAAACAACATAAAGTTTATCGACTACAAGGACATCGACATCTTGAAGCGCTTCCTAAACCCAAGCGGCAAGATCTTGTCCCACAAGCGAACTGGAGTAACCAGTAAGAATCAGCGCGCCCTGGCTACTGCCATCAAGAGAGCTCGCTTCCTAGGACTTCTACCTTTCGTAGCTAAATAAATCGAAATAAATTTAGAATCAAAAAAACCTCCGAAATGGAGGTTTTTTTGATGGGAGTCCAAACTTGAGAAAATTCTCTCCCTACGTACTAAAGTAACCTCGCTCGAGAATTTTCCTAAGTTCGGCTCGAATGCGCTAGACTCGCTCTACGTACAGTCCAGTTTCAGTGTTGATTGATACTACGTCGCCTTCTTCGATAAACATCGGGGCGTTCAAAGTAGCACCGTTTTCGAGGGTTATGACTTTGTTACCGCCTTTGGCAGTGTCACCCTT
>JAGOSH010000002.1 GCA_018062425.1 Minisyncoccota bacterium
GAGCCAAAGTAGACGCTGAAATCACAGAAATCGGCCGTGCTCGAAAAGTTCTCGTAATGAAATATAAACAAAAGTCTCGATACCTACGCAGAAACGGACACCGACAACCATTCTTTAAAGTAAAGATTACCTCTATAAAATAAAAATCCGCCCAAGTGGCGGATTTTTATTTATTGTCTATTTTTGAGAGCGTTCTTCGGGTGCTATTGAAGTTGACAAAACAGACATTAGTGTTAATATGTCAATGACATAAGTTCTTAACTCACAAACTATAATAGCATCATGGACACAAACCAGCTTTTACTCGCTCGACTTCAAAATTCACTTTCAAAAAATTCTACGTTCGTAAAAGTGAAAAAAGATTTTGAAAAAACATTCGAACGCCTCGGTATCGACCCAACGGAAACAACCCCTTTTGCTACTGGAATTCTACAATTTATCCGTACCGCAGGTACGATAGAAGAAGCTGAAACCAATATAAAGCAACTGTTTACGACGCGTCATTTTAACGGAAAAAATGTTTTTGAATTGATTCAGGCGGGTCTACAAGAACGTTTTGAAATCATTTTCAACCAACTCCGTCCGCACCTGAAAGATGTTGGTAATGCCATAGACTACGGTTGCGGAAGCGGTACGCTCACTCAAATGCTTTACGACAGATGTGGAATAAGCATTGAAGGTGTCGATGTTCGGGATTTCCGTGCAAAAACAGTTTCAATACCCGTTCGTTTGTTCGATGGTTACAGTGTTCCGGTATCTGATAAGCACTACGAGTGTGCCGTTCTCACCAACGTGATCCATCACGAAGCTGATAACGAAAAGATACTGCTGGAACTAAACCGAATTGTTTCCAGAAAACTGGTTATCATTGAAACGGTTCCTGAAGCAGATGATGAAAAAACCGCTGCAGAGGACTGGGGCAGGATGCTGCTGAATGACACTCTCTGGAATCGATTTTTCAATTACGCAAATATCCCTGTGCCAGGAACATATGAAATTCCCAGCAACTGGATCAAGCGATTTGAAAAATATGGTTGGAAGTGTATTCATTCCGAAGACCTTGGCTTTGACCAGCCGACTATTCAAGATCGACACCATTTGTTGGTCTTTGAAAGATGAGATTATTGCGTCGTGTACCACTTAATAAAAAAACTACTGGAAGAGAAAAATTTTTCAGTAGTTTTTTTATTGTCTATTTTTGAGAGCGTTCTTTATGGTGTCGTTATCTGAATATTCGAGTTCGGTTCCGGTTGATAGCCCTCTACCCAAAGAAGATATTTTAATACTTTGTTTATCTACCATGTTTTGGATTTGTCCTCGAACATAGAAGTCCGTATGGTCGCCTTGGGGTGAGATAGAGAAGGCGAGTATTACTTCACGCAAGTTTTTGCGCTCAGTGATAGATTTTATTAGTTCATTTATTCGAACTCTGGACGGGGTGCTTTTTTCAACTATCGGTACCAAACCACCCAATACAAAATATTTACCAGCATACACTCTACTTTTCTCGATACTTTCCAAATCTGTATCTTTTTCTACAACCATGAGCATGGTGTTGTCGGTATTAGCTCCACTACAAGTGTGACAGAGACTACCAACGTGTCTATCGTCAACGAAAAATCTGTAACATTCTTTGCACTGAGTGATGTCTTTTTTTAGTTCCGAAATTAGTTTCACTAAGTTGTTAGAATATTCTCCGCTTTGAGACATCAGGAAATACACAAACCTTCGGGCTTGTCGCTCCCCAATGCCGGGAAATTCTTTGAAAACCTGTGTCAGTTTGTCTACGATATCCATGGTAGTTAAAAATCATCCAACCCACCTCGCTCTGGGACTGGAGCAGTAAAGTCACTCATGTTGCTTTTATCAAGGTTCAAGAATGTTGTAGTTTTCAAGTCGAAATATAGATCAACTTGACCAGTCGGACCATTTCGGTGTTTCTCGATTAGAATTTCTCTAATACTTGTTTTCTCGCTTTCGTCTTTACCTTTATCCTCGCTGTGGATGAACATAACCACGTCAGCATCCTGTTCGATAGATCCAGAGTCACGGAGGTCAGACAATCTTGGTTTACCACCACGGCTTTCAACGTTACGAGACAACTGGGACAGCGCTAGCACTGGGACGTCGAGCTCTTTAGCCAGACTTTTGAGCGATCGGGATATTTCAGTAACTTGGTTTACCATAGAGTCATGGTTCTTGCTGGTGGTCATGAGCTGCAAATAGTCTACTACAATCATGTCGAGTCCTTTCTCGGCTTTGATTCTGCGGGACAAGGCCTTCATTCGTACAATGGAGTTGCCTGCTTGATCGTCTATATATATTTTTGCTTTCGCTAGTTTGTCGAGCGAATCACGGAGGTGGGTGAATTCGCGGTCTGAAGATAGTCGTCCGGTTCGCAGGTTCCAAGCATTTACTCGCGATTCAGCAGAGAGCATACGGTCAACTAATTGCTGGGATGACATTTCAAGAGAGAAGATCAATATAGATTTGTCATTTTGAGTAGCTGACATGCGAGCAATGTCGAGCGCCAAAGTGGTTTTACCCATCGAAGGTCGAGCAGCTAAAATAATCAGGTCAGACTTTTGGAAACCAGAAAGCATGTTATCTAAATCACGGAATCCGGTTGCGACACCTCTGAGTTCACCTTTGTTTTCATGCAACTTTTCCAACCTCTCCCAAGCTTCAGGTAAGGAGTC
Source organism: Minisyncoccota bacterium (assembly GCA_018062425.1). Lineage (GTDB taxonomy): Bacteria > Patescibacteriota > Minisyncoccia > Phycocordibacterales > UBA9973 > UBA9973. The sequence goes on from JAGOSH010000002.1 coordinate 2,700, forward strand.
CTTCAAACTTACATATTTCTGATTAGTCGGGGAGGAAACGACGGCAAATATCTTTTTCTCGGCGAGGTCCAAGATGTCATCCATATGATCGTCACCTTCGTTCATTGCTATTTCTGACACATAGTCTGCTGCTTCGATTAAACTTCTGAGCACGTATTTCTTTTGTACGATGTAGGCATAATACTTTACGTTTGTAGAAGACGGTACAGTATTCACTATCTCGGCTAGGTATTTACTACCACCAACTTGCTCAATCCTTTTTTGCTCTTTGAGTTTAGTAGAAAGGGACAGCATATCGATCGGGTCGTTCTTGGCGGCGAGGTCGAGCATGGCTTGGAAAATCATTTTGTGTTTTTCAGAATAGAAAGAATCCGGATGAAGTATGTCTTCGACCTCGTGCATAGCGTCTTTACGAAGCATGATTGAACCCAGAACTGCCATTTCGGAATCCAAGCTCTGTGGGGGAATGCGCACTTTGTCTTTTGGTCCGCTGTAACTTTTAGTATATGTTGGTTTTTTGTTATCTTGCATTACTGGCCATTTTAGCATTACGAGTGAAATGGGGGAAGTAATCTTTTAGAATAAACCTGTGGCTTCCGTGTGGATTTGTGATATTATAAGGGCATGTCGAAGAAAATCCTTTTAACTGGCGATAGACCAACGGGTAAACTCCATTTAGGACATTATGTGGGGTCTATCCAGAATCGTATAAGACTTCAAAACGAAGTAGATACTTCTTTTTACATGGTTGCTGATGTGCAAGGGCTGACAGACAACGCAGACAACCCTGAAAAAATCAGAGACAACGTGCTGGAAGTTGTTCTAGACAATCTAGCTTGCGGTTTAGATCCAAACAAGACAAACATTTTCATACAATCACAGATACATGAAATCGCGGAGCTAACTGTGTTTTTTATGAATTTGGTTACCCTCCAGCAACTTTCTCACAATCCAACTATTAAAACAGAGGCGAAAGAAAAAGGTTTTAACTTGAACTCTAAATTAGAGGACGAAAATATTCAAGATTTAGCCCAAAAAGGTATTCCTATGGGATTTTTAAACTATCCAGTTTCTCAGGCTGCCGACATTTTGTTTTGTAGAGCTAGTATTGTTCCGGTTGGAGCAGACCAAATGCCAGTTATTGAACAAACCAATGACATAGCAAAGAAATTTAATGCTATGTACCAGACTGAACTATTTCCCAAGGTTAATGGAGTTGTTGGTAGTGTAGCCCGTTTGGTAGGTACTGATGGAAATGCAAAGATGTCGAAGTCTTTAGGTAACTGCATTTATTTGTCTGACTCAGACGAAGAAATAAAAAAGAAGGTGATGCAAGCATATACTGATCCAGGTCATATCAAGGTTGAAGATCCCGGCAAAGTTGAAGGCAACGTTGTGTTTACTTATTTAGATGTTTTTGACCCAAACAAAGAAGAAGTTGAAGAATTAAAAAAGCAGTACCAAAAGGGTGGGTTAGGGGATGTGGTTCTGAAGGCACGCCTAACTAAAGTTTTGATTGATTTAATTACTCCTATTCGCACAAAGAGAGAAGAGTTGGCTAAAGATAAACAAGCGATTATCGAAATTATCAAAGCTGGCAATAAAAAAGCTGCTGAGTATGGCCAAGAAACTATGAGAGAAGCGCGTAAGGCGATGAAAATTGATTATTTTAGTTAATTAAACAAACACATGTGGGAAGCATTTGTAGTAATGATATTCGGATTGCCAGCGTTCTTGTGGCAAGTCATAACCAAAGAGGAGAAAAGGACTCTTTTTGATGATTTAGTATTGGCTATAATGATAGCCATCGTTATCTATATATTAGCCAACATATTTTGAAGGAGAAAATCCACTCAATTCAACAACTCTTTTTGCTAGCAAATCTAAAGGGTCTAGAATGTTCTCCCCTTTAAGCAGGGGATGATACAGAGATAGTTCAGTACATCCCAAAATAATTGCTTCCGCCCCATCTTTTTTGAGTTTTTGTATTAGTAAATTAAGCTGTGAAGTTACCTCTGTGTCGTTATATTTTCCAGCTTTAATTTCTTTGTAAATAATATCCATTAGTTGTTTCTGGTCGCTTTCCTTCAAATATACAGTCTCGATATTTTCGTTATTGAATACTCCCGACTGGATGGTTCCATTTGTTGCCAAGACTCCAACCGAAGACACATTTAACTCCTTTAACTTTTCAAAGGCGATTTCAATCATACTGAACATAGGCACAGAAACAGCATCTTGTATTTCTTGAAAGCAAGTATGAGCGGTGTTGCAAGTCATAGCAACAATATTGACTTCTGCTTTCTCGAGAACCTTGATTGATTTAGCTATGGCAGAAACTAATTCGTTATTCTTTCCTTTTTGGAGAAACTCTGTTCTGTCAGGAATTTTAGGATCAGTAAAACAAACCACTTGAATATGGTCTTGGTCTTTCTCTGCTGGAGTATTTTCAATGATGAGTTTTTGGAGCAAAACCCCGGCCATTGGACCCATACCGCCCATGATTCCAAATCGAAATTTATTTTGTGACATTTCTAGAAAGTAATTCCATAACAGTATCTACTGGTAACGCTTCAAGTTTGTTACCATCTCTTCCTTCCATGTCTTTAGCGGCGAACAGAGCATCGTAAACAGCTTCCTCAGTGGCCTCAGCGGTTGCTAGAAAGATCCCATTTAGATCTTCGTCAGAAAGGCACTGACCTACAATACCTGACCCCTCTAGTCCAGTTCTAGAAGTAGTAAAAGCTAAAACAAAATCTCCACTTCCTGTTCTCATCATGGTTCCTGTTTTGGCTAGGCCCATTATTGCGCGTTTTGCCACACGTTTTAATTGTCTGGAGGTGAGTGGTGCATCAGTAGCAACGATTATCATGCATGAACCATCGGTGTCAGGTGCGATTCCTTTATAATCTGTTTTGTTTAATATTTTTCCAATAGGAACTCCTAAAATTTCTAGTGCGCCACCATAGTTTGTTTGCACCAAAGCACCAACTGTGTATTCTTTACCTGAAACTGAAGTAACACGTGACGAGGTGCCGATACCGCCTTTCCAAGAAAAGCATCTTGTTCCACATCCAGCACCCACATTTCCAATTTCAAAATCCTGTTTCTTGTTTTGATAAGCCAAAGTAACATCTTTTTCAGAAATAATATCTTTGTGTATGTCGTTTAAAATTCCATCATTACATTCCCCAACGAATGCGTTTATAGTCTGAGTTTTTTCAACTTTTTCTTGAGATAGAACCAAATCCACAAGTCCTCGTAAAACTCTGCCTACAGCTAACGTATTGGTTAGCGCAATAGGAGCTTCTAGGGTTCCAAGTTCTTCTATTTGAATACTTCCTGCTGATTTGCCAAATCCGTTTCCTGCATAAAAAGCAGCAGGAATTTTCGATGTAAATAAATCTTTAACGCCCGGATCTATGACAGTAACTCCGGTTCGAACATCATTTCCTTCAATCTTGGTGGTGTGACCTATCGTAATTCCACTGACATCAGCAATTGACCTCAATAAGCCAGCTTTTAGAAAGCCAACGCTAAATCCGTATTCAAAAAATCTTTTTTTATTGCTCATGTATATATTATATAAAATAATAGTCGGATGTGGAATTGATCGCACATCCGACTATGAGTTGTTAACAAAAAAATTGCATCATCAAAAATATCCTAAAATGTAAATGGCACTACTGCCATGTCCACCATACCGTGTACTTTGTAGAACTGTGAAGGTACAGCACAACCGTGTACAGATACAAGTTTCCCATTGATTGTCCATGGTCGTGCCAAAACTCGGCAGGAAAAGAGTTCAGATTGACCCGTTTTGGTGTTCATCACGGGTATTCTGCCTACTCCTTGCTGGAGTCGGGTTTGGACGACAAATGGTTGACCACTATTCATTCGGTCTTCTATCCATCGGACCCAGTCTTCCTGTTTGATTCCCATACCCATCAATACGCCATAAGATCTGGCTGCCAGGTTGTTGGCGCCACACACTTTTAATACAAGCCAGTCTCGTTTTTCGCCAGAAAGATTTTTCAAAGCTTCGAGGGAAGGAATTTCTAATTCCGGCATGATGATCGGGAACGGGTTGTGTTCGGCGTCAATTGCATACGAGTGAGGTAATACCTTGTCCAAAAGATCAAAGACTTCAGGTTGCATTCTGCTTTTGTAAAACGCTTCATGGCTCCGGAAAACCGAAAACCAGGCCTTGTTTCCGAAGTGGGCCAATTCAGGCACCATTCGCACTTTGCCGTCGTATGATGCCATTACAATGTCGGCCAAATGACCTTTAACTTCAAAAATCGGAAACTGGCGCCAGATGGTGCCAATCCGTTCTTCTTCAAAAACGCCAAAGTAAACTCCATCTTCCTTAACTTTTATCTGGTCAACTTGCTCGGTTGTTAAAATTGAAACCGGGTAACCAAGACTCTGTAAATGTCCTACTAGCCATTTAGTTTGGGGGATGTAGCATTCGCTCCATTGGTGCGAAACAAGGAAGACCAGAGGGCCTTCCTGACACAGCCAATCGAAAGCGGTTTTCCAACGATCCTGGTTGATTCCATACACATGGTCGAGGTGCACCAGGTCGGGTAATCCGCCTGGCATTTCGTCAATTTCGCTTGCGAAAGGGATTCCTTCTCCTGTGTAGTGCAAGTCTGGGCGATCAACGCTGAACCTTTTTACCTTGGGGAACAAATATGCTTTTGCCACATCAGAATTTGGTGACAAATCTACGCCGGATAACAGGAGTCTCTGTACATTTTCATCTTGCTGGACAAGATCGTTACAGAGTTCTTCAAATTTTTCCAAGGCGATCAGTATCTGAACGAGCATATCGGTGTTTAGTTGTAACGGTTCAGGGGCAACCCTTAACCAACTTATCCTGGATCCCTCGGGTAATTCGGCGGCGAATTTTGTGTCTGCCATTGTTGCTGCGAGATCCGGACCTTCGTTCAGTTTCTGAATTGTCTGCAGAACGCTATCAGGAATAGAAAATGGTTTTGGCGGGGTTTCACCTTTTCTTGGTCGACCCCACGGGAAACCATCTTTTTGTTCAGTATTCCTGTGGAAGTTCTTGAAAAAATCCGCATTAAGCTGACGAGCGGCACCGTCTGGCTTTACAGTTGAGCCGATCGCAACTACCCATTGGGTGTCTGACGCCCAAGCGGGTACCGATACTTCAAGTTTCTTCCTACCTCTGCAGGTTGGACGGAAGCGCCGGCTGGTATTTTGATCAAAAAGAGATACGCATAAACGCGGATCAACTTTGTTTTCTTCAAAATACTGCCTTTTTTCTTCCATTGAATCAAATGTGAGTATTCTTGGGCCCAGTTGACCCAGTTGCTTCAGTACTTCAATGCTGAAGGGATTGCCATTTACAGTAAACGCCAAGGTTGGCGCTGAGAAATGGCCGTCGAGTTGCGGGAAGTGTACCATAATGTGAACTTTTTGATGTGAAATTTTGAAAGAACTAAAAAACTATTTATTTTATTTTGGGTTTTAGGCCCAAAAGAAAACACCAGTCTTCGTTAGAAGGCTGGTGTTTGAGTTCTAGAGTGGATTTAAAACGCAAATATCAACCTTCTACTGGTGCTGTAGAAAATGAGGGTCCAGACGTACATGTGGTTGTTTAATTTGCGATTTATCATAATACCCTTACAACCTAACATATAATAGCTATTAACGCAAGATGCTATTGCACAGATTCTAAAATGGGGGTACTATATGGAAGTACCTATGATCCAGCTGACAACTGGGGAGGCAGAGGTTTTAAAAGAGTTCAAAGTAGGGTGGCACCGCGACAAACATCGCCCCTGCAAATTTATCAATTAGATAAGTTTGGAGAGGCGCTTTTTGTTTTCTCCAAGAAAAATCACATGACTAGAATTTTAATAAAAGATTTGAGTACTAAAGTGGGCGAAGAGGTTACAATCGCTGGTTGGGTCAATGTTCGTCGCGACCAAGGGAAAATGATTTTCATGGATTTCCGCGATATGACCGGATTAATACAAGGAGTTATTTTGCCTGGCAGTGAGGCTATGGAAATAGGCAAAGAAGTTCGTCCTGAATGGGTGGTAGAGGTCAAAGGTAAGGTAAACGAACGTCCAGAAAGAAACAGAAAAGAAGGGGTACTAAATGGCAACATAGAACTCGAGATACTTGGTATAGAAGTATTGAACAAAGCTGAAACCCTACCATATCCAATAGACGGCGATACTCGTGAGGTAAATGAAGACACTCGTTTGAAATACCGATATTTAGATCTGCGCAATGACAGGATGCAACGTAACATGCGTATGCGGTCCAAGGTGCAAAATTTGGTTAGGAATTATTTAGCAGAAGAAAGCTTTACCGAGGTGGAAACTCCGCTGATGTCTGCACCTACTCCGGAAGGATCTCGGTCTTTCGTGGTGCCAAGTCGCATCTACCCAGGCAACTTTTATTCTCTACCGCAATCTCCACAACAATACAAACAGCTACTGATGGTGGCTGGGTTTGAGAAGTATTTCCAATTTGCTAAATGCATGCGGGACGAGGATACTCGTGGTGACAGACAACCAGAATTCACCCAGCTTGATATGGAGATGTCTTTTGTTACTGAAGAAGATGTAATGTCACTTAATGAAAAGCTTCTGATTAAGCTCGTGCAAGAACTTTACCCTGAAAAGAAAATTCAACAAATACCTTTTCCTAGGATTTCCTACAACGAAGCTATGGAAAAATATGGCAATGACAGACCAGACATCCGTGAAGACAAGAATGACCCGAACTTGCTGGCATTTCTGTGGATGGTAGATTTCCCAATGTTTGAGAAAACCGGGGAGGATAACGTGGATGGTACCGGTGAATGGACATTCACCCACAATCCATTTTCCAAGCCTCGCGCGGAACACATGAGTGATTTTATTAACAAACAAAATATCGGCAATATATTAACCACGCAGTATGACATCACCCTCAATGGCTACGAAATAGGTGGGGGAAGTATCAGAAACCACGAAGCCAAAGCTCTTAAAAATACTTTTGAAATTATGGGTTACAACGAAGAACGCATTGAACTTAATTTCAAACACATGTTAGAAGCTCTTGATTTCGGAGCTCCACCACACGGAGGTATCGCTTGGGGTTTTGATCGTCTGATGATGATTCTTCACAATGAACCAAACATCCGTGAAGTTATACCGTTTGCCAAAACTGGTGAGGGTAAAGACCTGATGATGAACGCTCCTGCTCAAATACCGGAAAAGCAAATGAAGGAACTAGGTATTAAGTCAAACAAGTAGATCCTATGAGTAATAAATTACTAAACAAAAAATGCGTGCCTTGTGAAGATAAAAACACTGATCCTTTTACTCCCGAAGAAGCACGAAACTACATGCCCGATGTGCCAGAGTGGGTTCTGTCGGATGATGGCAAAAGTATCGAGCGAGTTTTCAAATTCGCAGACTTTATCGGCTCGGTAAACTTCATCAACAACGTAGCCGACATCGCCGAAGAAGAAGGCCATCATCCAGACATAGAAGTACACTACAACAAAGTAAAGCTAACCCTGTCCACTCATTCCATCGGCGGCCTGTCCGAGAATGACTTCATTGTAGCGGCAAAGGTTGATGAATTTAAAAAATAAACTTTCTCGAAACTAAACAAAAAGCCTTATGAGATTTATTTCTCGCAAGGCTTTTTAGTTTCTATTTAATTCCCGTCATATTTTAACGATGTCCAATACCATTTGTAATTGGTTTTGAATATTCTCGTCATTTCGTCTCGGCATTGGCCGGACTTCTATACACAGGTCGTTACCGTATCTTTTCAATCTAAAATACCACCAAACACTCCTTATGAATAAAGGAATATTCAAATCCGTAACCTGATCAAAAGGTACAAGTTCCGGCCCTACGACTACCGAGTGTCCGCTCAACTGTTGGCAGTAATCATCCAGTGAATCAAAAAGTAGTGGTCCACCGTACCGATCGCTTTTGTATTCTGCTTTCGATGTCCGGATGTATTCACGCCAAATTCTGTCCTGGGGATATGATTCCAGAAACAGGTCTGTTTTACTTCCTAATCTGTTCAGAATTTCGATTGCATCAGTAGGGGATACAGATATCGTAAATTGTACCGATGAAGTCCGAGCCATAGGCATCAAAGCTTCTTTGCCATCAAGCTGGAGCCAAATCGCATCCCTCTCGTCCGGAATGGCCAGTAAGTTTTCTTTGCCTTCCAGAATTGGTTCAAAAAAAGGATAGGCATCGAATAGCGCGGCGACAGAGTACAGTTTCTGTAACGAGTCTAGGGTTATCTCAACCACGGAATTTACACTGCTAACGAAACTGCCAAACTCAATGTTTTGTCGTCCGAGTTCGTAAGCAAAAGTATTTCCGTAAACATCTTGGACGCTAGTTATGAGCTCATTTTTTCGTTGCGTGATGTGCCATCCGCATTGAGACAAATATCGCAGAATATTCTGGGACGTTTCAAGGCTAATGGGTTGGCCGTTTTCGCAGACGAATTGAGTTTCAACTTCGGATCCAATCGTTTGGAAATTTTTGGAAGTTGCACCATGGGTAAAGTACTGAAGTAAATGTTGCATGACTGGTTGTTTTTTTGTGAAAAGACAATGAACTGTAAGTCTTGGACATCCAAAACCCCTTCTAAGTGATTAAACTTGAGAAGGGGTTGGTTTCGAGTTTTAGAAGTTAACGACTCAAAGACAATCCTTTCCCAAGTTTGGCAGGATTACTATGATGCCCATTTGATAGGCGAGATAAGACAAGACGATACCCACCCAACGATCCTTTCAGCCATTTGGATATGCGGGCTACTGTAGCCGAAGAAAGACCTGTTTTCTGAGTTATAAAGTTGTACTGCATGTCAGCTGACAGCAGGCGAGCAGCTTCGAGCCTTTTGCCGAATTCTGTTATCTCACCCTCGGTCATCAAGTCACGCAGAAAAGCTTCTGTTTCTTTTGAACTTTCAAGCGATAGTATAGCAGATACAAATTGCTTATTTTCTGGGGTATTCCAGTCTATGTTTTTCTGTACAGATCGTGCAATTTCTACAGAAGTGTTTTTGTTCATTCCATTACTCATGTGGCTACTTTAGCAAAGTAAAGTACTTTAGTCAACTAAAGTAGATAAGTGATTGAGGATAAGTGAGGTAGGCTGAGTTACTTAACTTTTTTACCTAGTATATAGGCTTCTTGGCCGATGCCTTTGCAATTGTGAGCGAACACGATGACACCATCCCTGTCTGACTTTCTTATTTCAGTACCATCTGTACCGATGACCGCACCTTTTTTAATTGGGCTGAAATCAACAAATTGTTTTTTGAGGGTGAAAGATTCTGTTTTAGTTAAATACAGACTCTGTACTACAAAAGCCGGACGAGTGCTTTTATGGGTGTTTGTCTTATCAAGAATATGCCCCTGAGCTTTCAAAAAAGCGATAAGGGTGTCTTCTGCTATGTTTATAGAATTAGGATCATTGTGTTGTCCGCATTCAACAGTTATTCCGATCTTGCCTCTATCATTCATATAATCCTCCGTTGCTCCTGGCTCTATTTTGCCGAACCCTCCGACTTCGCGTACAAATCTTTTTGTAAAATAAGGTGTTATTTTATTTGCATTTTTTTCGCAAATGATGAAAGGCTTGCTTCCTGGATTGGTTGTGGAATGAATATCCAACAATGTTTCAGCTTTATTCAAGAACTTCTTTAGATACTGAGCTCTTTTGTATTCATATGTTTTTTTGATTTTCAGGTTATAAAGTTTTGCATCTCGAAATGCTCTGTTTATATTGAATTCTGTAAATCTAACATTCTTTTGTATTGCTTTCGGATTACCGAATACAAAATACACTTCGCCAGAGTCTAGCCTCAGGTTGGGAACAATTTCATAAAAGGCTTTTACGCCACAGACCTCGTTTCCGTGTATACCTGCAAATATAACGCTTTTGGGACCAGGTTTTTGTCCTTTCAGTAAGTAACCTTTCTCAAATTTTGAAAACCATTCTTTTTTATTCATATTTTTATTATACAAAAAAACAGGCTGATCGGGTAATCAGCCTGTGTCGTTTTCTGGGAAATACCAAGCTGCATTTTCTGCAAAAGGGCAAAAATTGCAAACACAAGGACCTTTTGGACACATGCAAAGTTGTTTTCTGAGTTCAGAAAGTTCCTCTTGGTTGTCCATCGGTCTTCCTCCAATCTTCATAAAGAGATCTTGTATTGCGGAGTTGGTGGTTACGCTAACAGGGAACCATCCTTTTTCTCGAGCAATCTGTATTCTCTCTTCTACGAAGATTCTTGCAAGTCCTTTTCTCCTGAAGTCAGGCTCCACAAAATTCGAACCCAGTTCGACTACCGTTTTGAGCCCAAAATTTATGGGCTCGTGAGTCGCTGTGCGAGCTGGCACTATGGCGGCAGCACCTACGGGCCTTCCTCCGTGTAATGCAATCACAGCATGGAGTAGATCAGATTTGAAACTCTGATCAAGAGAAACCATATGTGGTTCTCTTTGTGTTGCAAGAATCCACCAGTTAAGATAATCATCTATCTCTTGTTCCGGTGCAAGGTGAAGAAAATCAATATTATTCATTGTATTAAAAATTGGTTAAAGAACAAAGTGAAAAACAAAACGACCTCAGCGTGAGATCGTTATTTGAAAGTTCGTAATTGTGGGTAGGGGAGATATTACAAACACTCTGAAACGGCCTCACTGGTGAGCGAGTTCCGTCTTCGTAGTGATACTGCGTTTACTGTAATATCGAAATTCATAATTTATAGATTACTCCTTTTCAGGAATTTGTCAAGGGCTTTGGCGTCGCGCTTTAGGCACAATACTTTGGCCTCTATACGTTCTTTGACTTGTTCTATGGATCGGTCCGCACCTGGGGCAGGGCGGTTTTTAAAGAAGGTTTTGTAGAAATCTAGGTGTTTTTTCTCTGGACTATTGCCTAGGGCGTAGAGGAGTCTACCCAAACTATGCCCACCATCACCATACCTATTTAGCATTATCTGCCAATTTGTTTTCATGCATTTTACCCAAATGTCCCGTCCGTTTGGGTTCATGGCCAAGTAGGATAATATGCCGATAGTGTCCTGAGGTCGGACGTCTTTTGACAGTGCAAAGTGTACAGTTTCGCAGAGTAATTTGTTACTTTCAAAGTCGCTTAGAGCATAGCCGATTCGGTTTTTTTCTTCGTGCAAGGTTTCAGCTTTGTATAATTTTACCAAAGCTTTGTATTCTTTTTCTCCACCGTATTTGGCGGTAATGCTGTATGTGAGGCCACGCATGTTGGCATCGACTTTTTTCTTGGAAGAAATATCAGAGAAAAGTTTCTTGACCTTTTTGATTACTTCTCCGAATCCTGCTTTCCCAAGCATCGAGATTATGAGTGGACGCAGGAGTATGTCTGTGTGGGTGTCGGTTAGTTTCTGCTCGAATCCGAGCTTTCCATAAATAGGTAAATATAGATTGATAATAAATTTATTTAATTTGCTGATATTTTTGGTCTTGGCGAAAATTTGTTTCAAAGTACCTAGGCCAGAAGCTATTTCCAGCCAGACGATATACTCTTCTTCGTCTCGATAAGAAAGCAGAAAATCTAGTACATAGTCCACAGGCACTTTGCCGGAAGCGTTCAAGGCAAAAAGGTCACGAATGATTCCGAGTCGATCAACGTTGCTGATTTCTTTACGCAGAACAGCTTCTTTTAGTTCAGACAGTAGTTCATGAGAATACGCAGTACGGAAAAAACTAGTTTCGTTTTTGTTTACCTTGATCCAGTTATGGTTGCCAGGAATGGTGATCTGATTGCGATCAAAGAATATTTCTTCGCTACCATTTTCCGTAAGTAGGGTAATCGGAGTAGGCCAGATGGTTTTGTCATGTGCTTGTTTCCCGGATACTGGGCTCGCGAAAAACCTTTCTTGAGTTAGTACTGTTTTATTATTTTTCTTAAATATCTGAACGAGAGGGTAACCAGATTTACTGGTCCAGACATTCATCATTTTCTTTATCGGTTTTTTCGACACCTTCTCAAAGGATTCCCATAAATGCACTGTCTCCGTATTTTTATAACTGTGTTTTTTCAAATAATGTCGGAGGCCGTCGCGGAATTGTTCTTCACCCAAGTATTCCGCCAGCATGCGAATGACTGAAGCACCTTTGGAATAAGACACTTCATCAAAAGCTTCTCCGATTTCGGATGGGTGGTGTACGGTAACTTCGATGGGGTGGGTGTTCGCCAGAGAATCCAGTTTCAAAGCTGCGGCAGTGCCGTGTTGACCTAGGGCAACAAATCTGTCCCAGATTTTCCATTCCGGAAATAGCTTATCAGTTACAACATACGGTATATAAGAAGCGAATCCTTCGTTGAGCCACAAGTGCGTCCACCACTCCATTGTTACCAAGTTGCCGAACCATTGGTGAGCCAACTCGTGCGCGATTACTTCTACTATCCTTTCTTTTGAGCCGAGTGAAGTATTGTTTTCGTCAACTAAAAGTCCCACTTCTCGAAAAGTAATTGCACCCCAATTTTCCATAGCCATGGAGGTGAAGTCCGGAATTGCTATCATATCCAAAGTGTTTAACGGATACGGAATATCAAAATATTCTTCATAAAAATCAAGTATGGATGCAGTTATGTCGAGAGCGAAATTCGCTTGTGACTTCTTGCCCGGGGTGGTGTAGACTCGCACCAACACACCATTTTTGGATTTCTTCTCTATGTATTCAAACTTACCGACAATAAATGCGAGCAGGTAAGTAGACATCTTGGGTGTCGGTGCAAAACGTACGACTTCAAACCCGGCTTCATGTTCTATCTTTGATACCGGTAAAGTGTTCGATATCGCAGTCTGACCTTTTGGTACCACCAACGACACATGGAACACTGCTTTATGAGCTGGTTCGTCGAAACATGGAAAAGCTCGGCGAGCGTCCGTCGCCTCGAATTGAGTGGTTGCTAGGTGATTGACCTTACCTTCGTATACATAGGAGCTTCGGTAGAATCCGCGCATTTTGTCGTTTAGGACACCTCGAAAAGTAATAGTCAGTTGATTCTTGCCTTTGGATAATTCTTTGGGAAAAGTAAAAGTCGCAGTTTCGTTCTCCTCGTTATAAGTTATTTTGCCAAAAATCTTTTCTTGCTTTAGCTTGAATTCCACAGTGTCTATCGAGATTTCTTTAGAATGCAGGGTGATTTTTTTGATAGGGGAGGCAACCGAGAGGGTGATTACTTCAACTCCCGAAAAAGTAAAATTTTCAAGATCTGGGTGCAGTTTTATATCGTATTCTATTGGAAGTAGGTTTTTATCCAGGCGAACTTTAACCTTATTTTTATTACTTTTATTTTGCATTCAAAAATGATAGCATAAATGGCATGTCTTCTCTACTTGAAGAAAAATCTGCATATACTATTAAAACCGGGACTTTCGAGGGCCCTTTTGGTTTGTTGCTGTCTCTAGTAGAAGACAGGAAGCTTTTCATAAATGATGTGTCCTTGGCTCAAGTCACAGAAGACTATCTAAAATACATAAATAATTTACCAAAAGAAGAAAAGGAAGAAATAGCCAGTTTTATCTTAGTGGCGGCAACACTCATTTTGATTAAATCCAAATCACTCTTGCCGGATTTGTCATTATCCGCAGAAGAAGAAACTGATATCAGGAACCTAGAGGATAGACTCAAGCTTTATGAGTTATACAATAATTTAGCAGTTCACATAAAAGACAATTTCGGAAAGAAAATAATTTTTCCAAGCGAAGAACGAAAAATTGCAGTCAAGATTTTCTTGCCAGATAGTCAGATTACCAAAGAAAGTATGCTAGAGTTGGCTTCCAGTTTGCTAAACAAGCTTCCAGGTAAGGCAAAACTCGGAGAAGTTGAAGTAAAGAAAGTTATCAGTATCGAAGAAATGATTGATAAATTAACTGACCGAATCCAGTCTACTCTGAAGTTCAATTTCCGAGAATTCTCTGGTGGTACGAAAACCAAAGAAGAAAAAGTTTTTGTTATTGTGGGCTTTCTGGCAATGCTCGAGATGATCCGAACTGGTATCCTAGAAGCAGTGCAAGAAAATAGTTTTTCCGATATTATTATTGAGAAGCAAATAAACAATCATGAAATTAGCGAATAAAATAGAAGCCATACTTTTTTTCAAAGGAGAACCGATGTCCAGTAAAAAACTAGCATCTATTCTCAAGGTAACTACTACCGAAATAGACGAAGCAGCGAACGAACTATCGGCTAGTTACGAAGGCCGGGGTTTCGTGCTGATCAAAAATACCGAGGAATATTCTCTGGGAACAACACCAGAATTGTCTGATTTGATTGAGGAGATGCAAAAAGAAGAATTGAATAAATCACTTACCAAGGCAAGTTTAGAGACTCTTACCATTATACTGTACAAGAATGGAGCAAGTCGAAGCACGATAGACTACATCAGAGGAGTGAACTCGAGCTTTACCTTGAGAGCTTTATCGATGCGTGGATTAGTAGAGAAGGTTACCGACCCGAAAGATACCCGTAGATACATTTATCAACCAACCACAGAGCTTTTGGCATACATGGGAGTTACCAGAGTAGAAGATTTACCAGAATTTGAAAACATAAAGCATAATTTTGTAGAGGCAGAGAAGAATTTAGAAAACAATACACAAGAATCTTAATTTAAAACAGGAGTATGCAAATCACTAAATACGAAAAAGGGTTACTAGTGTCACTTTTTATTCTGGCTATAGTTGCCGGTAGTTTTTATGCGGAAAATAAAAAAAGAGAAGACGCTATAGAAAAAGAAAGAACGGAGAAAGTACAAAAAGAGCTTGAGGTACAAAGGCGAATCGAAGCGAGCTTGGGTGGAATCGAGCTTCTGGCGAAAGCTTTTTCTGTGTACGACATAGATACCCACAAGAAAATCTATGGCAAAAACGATGATATGAAGCTACCGCTGGCGTCACTCGCAAAAACGATGACGGTTATGGTTGCACTAGACACTAATACCAAAAACTATATAAAAATCACACCTGAATTTTTAAAAGAAGAAGGAGAATACAACATAGTCGAGGGCGAAATATGGGACGTAAAAGACTTGTCACGTTTTGCTTTGATATTGTCGTCTAACGACGCAGCTGCTGCTATCGCGCGGGGAGACAAAGATTTTGTTACCAGAATGAATGCAAAAGCTCAAGCGATCGGAATGAGTAACACAATTTTTTCCAATGTTACCGGTTTGGACATTTCAGAAAATACTGCTGGAGTTTACGGTACCGCAGAAGATGCCAACAAGTTAGCGTCGTACGCCTTTTTAAATTATAGTGAAGTATTCGAGGCTACAATCTGGCCAGCACTCCGAGTAAAGTCAGAGTCTGGTTATACTCACGACATAGTGAATACAAATTTGATAATCAAAGAAGTGCCGGGAATATTATTTTCGAAAACTGGCTTCACCGAATTGGCAGGTGGTAACCTAACTGTAATATTCAACAATGCGTACGCCCACAGACTCGCTGTGACTCTGCTCGGCTCAACCATGCAGGGTAGATTCAGAGACATGGAAAAAATAGTAGAAGCACTGTATAATTTACAGTATGAGATTTAAAAAAGTTTTTTTGTTTCTATTTACCTTTCTATTGGTTGCATCGCCTTATATAACACTAGCTCAAAATCAAAACGTTGGTTTTGTTGAAACTAATATCTGGTATTCCAAGGATCCTTTCGAGGAAGGAGATAAGATTAAAGTTTACACTTTAGTATTCAACCCGTCTGCCAAAAACTTCAAAGGTACAGTATCGTTTTTCGACAAGACAACTCTTTTGGGTAAAAAAGATTTTACTATTTCCAGCTTGAGCGCTGAGCCTGTTTTTGTCGACTGGACTGTCACGGTGGGTGGTCATCAGATATTTGCTAGAATCGAGAACCCGCGTCTTGAAGTTTCTGCAGGAAAATACGAAGAAATTTCTTTGGCCAATACGGAAACCGATAAAAGCGAACACACTGTCGCCAAGAAACTTCCGAATGTTAAAGAGGTCAAAGAAAAAATAAATGAAACTCTGGATTCTAGTATTAAGCCGATAGAAGATCTGAAGGATAAAATAAATGAAAAATTGCCACCTTCGGTGAGCAAACCAGTAAACAGCGCTTTTGGATTTATTGAAGAGGCTAGAATAAATGCTTCAGACTCCATCGAAGAGAAGCGCCTGGAAGTCAAAAGTGAGATAGATAAAATTCAAGAATCCTCTAATCCGAGCCAAGAAAACATCGACAAGGAAACTGGTGACAAGTCAGACGTTTCTACCGAAATTACAGACACTGAGAATACTGAGAACAGGCCGGTGTCTGTCAGCGCCCAAACCCCACTCAAATATGTGTCATTATTTTTCTTAACTCTTTTGGGTTATGTGCTGAAATACAAAATACTTTTCTACTTGCTTTCGTTGGTAATAATTTACCTAATCATTCGTTTGATCATCAAACTGTTCAAGTAGTTTGTTTTTTGGGTTTAATTTTGTAAGATAAATAAATGTATACCAGAATCCCGTTTGTTCTATTGTTTGCTTCTTCTGTACTCTGGGGGCCATTTTGGTTTTCCGCGATTTTGCTCCTAATCGGTGTTGCTCTGTATAGATACTTTGTAGAAGCTCCGATTTTGATGCTTTTGGTTGACCTACTATACGGTGTGCCACTCGACAGATTCTATGGTTATACTTTTGTGGCTTTTTCTTTTGGAATGATACTTTTGTTTTTGGCAGAATATATCAAGAAAAAATCGAGGTTTAAAACTTTCTATGAAAAAAACATTTCTTAAAAAAAGAGGACGATATCACAATGTGCTTGTTGAACCAGATGAAATCTTCTTGGATTCTGAAAACTTGGCTGGGTTTAACGAACAACAATTCGAAGGGCGAATCGAGAAACCGATTAAAAGTCGCACGATATATTCTGTAGGCATATTTTTCGTAATTTTCATCTTAGTTTTTTCTGGACAATTGTTTAATTTGCAAATAAAAAATGGTGAATCTTATTTCAAAAGAAGCGAGAACAATACTTTGAACAAAGCTATCATTTTTGCCGAACGAGGAATTATTTATGATCGCAACGGTGTAGAACTAGCTTGGAATAGTAAACCAGACGTCGCCGAGGCGGGAGTTTTTTCAACCAGGATGTACAAGACCCCGGGATTTTCTCATGTGCTCGGTTATCTCTCCGCTCCAGCCAAGGATGACAAAGGTGTATTCTGGCAAACCGAATTCGTAGGCAAGGACGGTTTGGAAAAAATTTATGCTGACAGGTTGGCTGGAGAGAATGGTGCTAAAGTAATAGAAATAGACGCTCATGGAGCAGTTCATTCGGAAAATATAGTAAACACTCCGAAGCGAGGCGAAGACCTGTACACCACGATCGACTCGCGACTGCAAGCGGAGCTGTATAACCTGATAGCAGAACATTCCCGAGCAAATTCTTTCATCGGTGGTGCGGGAATAATTATAGACGTAGGAAGTGGTGAAATTTTAACTTCGACCAGTTACCCTGAATACGACCCATTAGTGCTTTCTTTTGGTAAAGATTCTGAGAAAATTCAAGGCTATCTAAAAGACAAACGTAAAGTTTTTCTAGATAGAGCTATCTCTGGGTTGTATGCTCCTGGTTCGATAGTCAAACCGTTTTTTGCTCTGGGAGCTTTGGCAGAAAAAATAATAGACCCATACAAAGAAATACTTTCGACTGGATCCATCGCGATTCCTAACCCATACGTAAAAGGCGCGGAAACAGTCTTCAAAGACTGGAAGGCTCATGGTTGGACAGATATGAGTGAAGCGATTGCGGTTTCTTCGGACGTGTATTTTTATGCTATTGGTGGTGGTTTCGAGTCGCAGAGAGGATTAGGAATTAGTAATCTAAATAAATACGCGAGACTTTTTGGAATTGGAGAAAAAACCGGAGTTGATTTACCGGACGAGAAGAGTGGAAACATACCCAGCCCCGAATGGAAACTAAAGACTTTCAAAAATGATCCTTGGCGCATAGGTGACACCTACCACACCGCTATCGGTCAATATGGTTTTCAAGTTACACCCCTCGAGATGGCTCGGGCTACGGCGGCGCTAGCAAATGGAGGCACATTGGTAACTCCTCATTTTATAAACAAGGACGACAAGGGAGCTCCTGTAAAGCAAATAGTTGATGATAAAATTTTGGATTCGCATTATACTAGTGTGAGAGAGGGGATGCGAGAGGCGGTGACATATGGTGCAGCTTTAACCATGAATGTCCCTTTTGTAGATGTTGCAGCTAAAACCGGTACAGCCCAAGTCGGTATTTCGAAAAATAAAGTGAATTCTTGGGTCATAGGTTTCTTCCCGTATGAGAACCCCAAATATGCTTTTACTGTTATGATGGAATCTGGGCCAGCAGTCGGTACCGTAGGTGCAGCCCCGATAATGCGCCAATTACTGGACTGGATGGCCATTTATACCCCAGAATACTTCGATAAACAACCTTAGGCCTTTACAAAGTCAACAATATAGTGTATAATATACAAGTGAATAAATTTCTACAAAAGTTAAAAAATCATCTAATCCCACACGAGGGTAATAATTTTGAACCCCACATAGCAAAGCGTCAGGCGTTTAAATTTGCAGTACTTTTGCTTGTGATTCTAGAACTTGGACTATTGGTTCAAGTATTTGTAGTTTTCGATAAAACCAAGTTCTTAGCTTCTGTTTTACCAGGGGTTCTTACTAGTATGACGAACGAAAAAAGAACCGAGAATCAGCTAGCTACTCTGACAACCAACCCATTACTAGTACAAGCTGCCCAACTGAAAGCAAATGACATGGCAGCGCGAGGATACTTTTCACACGATACTCCTGACGGCAAAACTCCGTGGTACTGGCTGGACCAAGTCGGTTACACATACCAATATGCTGGTGAAAACTTAGCGGTAAATTTCGTCGAATCAAAAGACGTTACCGAAGCTTGGATGAATTCTCCATCACACAGAGCAAACATAGTGAAAGGTAGCTATACTGAAATCGGTATAGCCGTTTCGAGCGGTATGTATAAAGGCAGAGAAAGTATTTTCGTGGTTCAATTTTTCGGAAAGCCAATTACAAAAACTCGGTTGAGCGACATAATATCAATAACCAACACCAAACCTGCCACTACTAACACTAAACCAGCGACTACTAAAACGACAGACACTAAAGTAGTTAGTACTAAACCAACTGAAGTCAAAAAAGAGGCGCCAAAACAAGTATCCGGACAAGCTGTTGCCACTCCAGAAAAAGTTGTTAAAAAGGTGCCGACTGACAAGGTTTTGGGTGAAGATATCGAAGCCGCACTCACTTCACCAAAAAGCTCTCTGAAAACAATTTACTTGGTTGTGGGTGTATTGGCTATGATGTTGTTGTTGAGCTGGCTCAGATTCAAAAATGCTCCGGTCAAAGCGATATTGCGTAGCGCCTTTCTAATAGCGGTGATAGTGGCCCTTGTGTACATAAATGAGAAAATATTTCCGGTCAATACACTGACCCCGACTCCTTCTGCAAACAGTATTTCAGTAGAAAAATAAGGAAAATAATCCAAACTAGCTTCGAGTTTTATGTTTTGGTATAATAAAGCCCATGCAAAAGGCAAAATTATTTTTAGTGCTTGGTTTCTGGATCGCAGTACTACCTTACTTGGGTTTCCCGATATTACTCAAAAATATATTGTTTTCAATTACCGGTTTGATTCTGGTTTATTTTGGTTTGCTTATACGCTCAAAAATGCCTAAGAACAAGAAAAACTTCGACAACTTTTCTGAAAATAATTCTCATAATTTTTAATCAATGCAAATACAAAATTTTTTTAAAGACAGGAAGGTGCGAATAGCTGGAGTGGTAATACTCGTGGTTATTTTTTTCTTTCTGGGGGCTTATTTCGGGGGTAAACACAGTGAACAGTTAGGAAAATTCGTACCACTCTCAGAAATCAGTGGAGAAATGAAACCAGGAGTGAACTTCGAATCATTCTGGAAGGTTTGGAATGCTATAGACGAAAAGCATCCTGGAGCCAAGGATGTAACCGACGAAGAAAGAGTCTACGGAGCAATCAAAGGATTGGTTGGTTCACTCAAAGATCCATATAGCAACTTCTTTGATCCGTATGAGACCGAACTATTTGAAGCTGACATTGCTGGAAACTTCAGTGGTGTTGGTATGGAAATCGGAATCAAAGACGGAATACTGACCGTGATCGCTCCACTGAAAGACACTCCTGCTTACAAAGCTGGAATCAAGTCCGGTGACAAAATACTCAAAATCAACGACACAGTGACCAACGACATGACCGTAGACGAAGCCATCAAGAAAATCCGCGGTGAACGTGGTACAACTGTAACCTTGAGTATTTTCCATGAAGATGATGTGGAGCCAAAAGAAATAAAAATCACTCGAGACATCATAAATGTTCCAACACTCAAAACAGAATTGCGCAAAGACGGTATTTTCGTTATAGAGCTTTACAGCTTCTCAGCAACTTCAGCGGACCTTTTCCGAAATGCTATCAAAGAATTTACCGAATCAAATAGCGATAAGTTGCTATTAGACTTGCGTGGTAACCCTGGTGGCTATTTGGAGGCGGCAGTAGATATGGCTTCTTGGTTCCTCGACAGTGGCAAAGCTGTAGTTATAGAAGACTATGGTGAGAATAAAGAGGAGAGCAAGTACCGAAGTAGTGGTTATGATATTTTCAACGATAATTTAAAATTTGTCATATTGGTTGATGGTGGTTCGGCTTCCGCTTCAGAGATTTTGGCTGGTGCGATGCAAGACTATCACAAAGCTAAACTAGTTGGCACCAAAACTTATGGTAAAGGCTCAGTACAAGAAGTCGTAGAAGTAGGCAAAGATACTATTTTTAAAGTAACGGTAGCTAACTGGCTGACCCCAAACAAAAACTCGATTTCAGGCAAGGGTCTGACTCCGGACGTCGAGGTTAAATTCACCGCGGAGGATTTGAAAAACAAGAAAGATCCACAATTGGACAAAGCGGTAGAACTTTTGCTAAATTGGAAGTAATACAATGAAAGTCATATTCTTAAAAGATGTACCCAGAGTAGGGAAGCGCCACGAGGTCAAAGACGTCAACGACGGCTATGCTTTGAACTTCCTCTTGCCACATAAAATGGCTGAGCTAGCTACCCCCAAAGCCTTAAAAGAGCTTGAAACTAGAAAAAGCAAAATCGTAGTAGAGCGCCAGGTGCAGGAGGATTTGCTACTGCGGAACCTAGAAGAACTAAAGGGTAAAGTAATAACTATCAACGCAAAGGCCAACGAGAAGGGAAGTCTGTTCTCCTCTATTCACAAAAAAGAAATTATAGAAGTGATGTTCAAAGAACACAAAGCCACCTTGTCCGAAGAATCCATAGCGTTAGATAAGCCAATAAAAGAAACCGGCGAATTCGACATCCAGGTTGAAGTTAACAAAAAGAAGTCCTCATTCAAACTCGTTATTGAAGCAATACAGTAAACCTTGCTTTTTCTCTAACTCGTGTTATAATAAGCTCAGATTATATTTAGGTTAAAAATAGCTCAGTGGTTATACATAGACCTTTGAGCTATTTTTAACCTAGTTCAAAATTGTTTTTTTACAATGAAACAAACTGTTTTTCATCTCTTTTTTTGGGCGATTTTATCGCTATCCGCCGCAAGTTGCTTCAGCACTAAGGGCTACCATCTGAACAATCAAAACGAATGGGCCAAAAGCCCTAACATTGATTCCTTGGCCTTCGAAGCATTAATGGACGCCGAAAATATATGGAGTCAACCGGAATTATTCGAACCCATCGGTTTCAGTAAATTCTCCACAGCAGGTGGTGACTTTATTATCAACAAAACCGACAAGGCAACTGTACAGATTGACTTCAATTTTGATGGCACAACGGCTGAAGTTACCTTCCTGTATAGCGGCTGGCAAGGCCACTGGATGTACGCCCAAGGCGAAGATGGCTGGCAACTGGTCAACAAGTTTTACTCAAGTCGGTTTGTGCCGGCTATTGATGAGTACATCAACCCGATGATCCAATGGCTAAACACCGCCGCGCTCCGTAGCGATCTGGCCTGGCTTACTGAATTTGTTGGCGAGGAGATAGAAGCCCAGGATGCTACCGTGATTTATCACAGCGCCGATTCTCCTGTTCAAAGAAAGTTCTGGGCTGATCAAGTAATCGAGCAATCCGTCCTTTTTGAAGAAAGAATAAAAGCAATGCAACCTGATACTACCTACATAGATAGTGAAGGGTGGCCTGTTGAAATATTCTTTCTGTATGGGCTTCGGTTTGAAACAAACTGGAGTCAAGATCATTCCTTGCGATTATGCATGATTTCAGACACTGCTAGTGGACTGAACTCAATGTTGTATGAAATTCTCGAAGGGGATTGGCACGGTCAGGTTTGGAAACAAACCAACAAAAACGACGTATCCGGACAGTGGAGAAACACAGACGAAACCTGGAACTATAAAGTTTCAGAAGACAGACAAAGTATCTCTACTGACAACGACTATCCTCCACACAGAGAGATGGCACCTATCCCTGAAACAGGACAGCAACTGCAAGATTTTCTGGGGAAGCTTGAATACCTCAACGCAAAATGGTCCGAATCCGTTACTTTGGACGCGACCATGATGGACTCCGATTCGGTTGTCTGGGACGTTACCTACACAACCGATCCGCAGTTTGATTGGACTTGGGAATATCTAAACCAAACAACTCCCACGTCGGGTTCGGTTTACTATTTCGACGCCGCTGGTAATTGCCTCCGAGGCAGCCACATTTCCTACCAAATGGAATTCGCTGAGATGAAAGAAACAACTCCGACAAGTACAACAAAAATGAAAATCGTACGCTTTTCCGGAAATCTCTATGAATTGGACTGTTTGAGTACCCCACCCATTCCGTTTGAAAAAACAGGATTGAAATAATAGAAGTGCAATTGCAATAATGCAGCCGCCCACGAAGAACTCAAAAGCCGTTCTTCCAAGGGCGGCTTTTGTTTTGCAATTTTTATAATTCAGGTAACAAAAAATCCCCGTTAGGGGACTTTTATTTTCAGAGATTAAACTTTTACGTTTACAACTTTGTTCACTTTTGTTTTACCGTTGAAAGAAGTCTTACGCTTAGATCCGAATTTCACAGTTCCAGCTTTGAGTGCAAACAGGGTATGATCCTTGCCCATGCCGACGTTTTCACCGGCTAGTATTCTGGTACCGCGTTGACGTACTATCACAGAGCCTGGTTGTGCCTTCTGGCCATCAGCAAGCTTAGTACCTAGGTACTTTGGATTCGAGTCTCTTAAGTTTTTGGCGGTTCCGCCGGCTTTACGTGTTGCCATGTTTTTTTATATTCCTATTGCTATAATAAATCTATAGGGTTGAGTATATATAAATATATGGAAAAAATCAAGCGATTTATAAAAAGCGACCAAGGCAAGGATTTGTGGATAGTACTAATAGTCTTTTTGGTCGGATCGGTATCCTTTGGATTAGGCAGACTTTCAGCTTCAGATACGGGTGGCCTGGACATAAAGTACACCAACCTAGAGGCTTCTGGCCTCACAGGAGCCCAAGAGGCTAGGGTATTCCTACAAAACAACCCAAAGCTCGATAAGTCGACCCAAGCCGTTAAAAAGGCATTTTACGCATCTAGTCGAGGCAAGAAATATTATTCGGCGGATTGTAGCGCTGGAAATACTATTAAGCCTGAGAATAGAATATATTTTGAGACTGCGGAGAGAGCGGAGTCTGCCGGGTATTCATTGTCTACTGCTTGTCGCTAAGATTATACGCAGGGTAGAAGTATCAGGAACAAAAACAAGGGCCGTTTGACCCTTTATTTTAAATACATACCATGTCGCACAATATATCTTTGGTAAAGTACCTTATAATCAAAAAAGCCCCTGGAATGCTAGAAATGGGGCTTTTGAACTTCCTTATATAACTTAAGCTTCTACCAAACGCTCCAGAATAGGTTCTCTATCCAGGCCCAGACTCCTGTGAAGGTCAATCCGTAATAACGCATGATCAGCAAAAATATTACGATAGAAATAATAACCTCGAGGAATCCTCCTTGTTTATTTTTTAAATTTTTACTCATGGATTAATTTTACGCTAGTTTTTATAAGGTGGCAAATATATCATCGGATCTAAGTACGCATTGGTTGCGGCCAAAGGTTGGGTCAAAGTTTTGCCTGAACAAGACTTTGAAGGCACTGTTTGCACTCCGGCGGCCGAGCTCGCGTACAAAGTTATGTGTAGATGCGGACCCGTGACTCGTCCAGTAGCACCAGAGTAGCCGACAACCTCACCTCGAGACACTTTTTGCCCAGTATAAACTTTCTGCAAAGAAAGGTGTCCATAGGTAGCTGACAGTCCATTATCAAACTCGATGAATATCCATTTACCGAACGATGCTCCCGGACAAGTGGTATCAGTGTCGCCGAAACCACGCACTGTACCACCAGCCATAGATTTGACCGGTGTGCCTACAGACGCCCTGAAGTCCACACCGCTGTGACTTCCGGATGCGTACAATCGCTTTGCAGCGACTGTTTTACCGAAAAGTTGTGTCACATACACATTATCAATTGGCCAGGCCAATACTCCAGCGGATGGTAGTGTTGAAGGATCTAAAATATATTTTAGTTTTGATTCAAAGTCCCGAAGCTCTTGTTCGAGAGCTAATTTCTTTGCAGTTTGCTCTCTCAATAATTTCTGATAATTCGCTTCGTTATTTTTAGTTAACTTTAATAAATTATTTTTTTCTTTTGTGTTTTGTTCGGTGATTTTCTTTTGGTCAGACAAGTCGTTTTTAAGCGAACTTAGTTCATTGCGAGCTACGGTCGTCTCGTCTCTGGTATCAACCAGTTCGTTTTTTACTACGGTGAGCTCCCCTATCTGTTTTATAACTTTTTCTCTTATTGAAATCATATTGTCCACATCAGTCCAGGTGTCCGCAAAATTGTTACCGGCGAGCAAGGTTGTCAGAATTAAATTGTCTGATTCGATTTCGTTTACTCGACGTAATCCAGCCATCACTGCCCTCTCGTTATTTGAAATGGAACTTTCTTTCTTTCCGATATCAGTATTCAACGAAGAAATTTTTAGATTGGTTTTCTCTATTTTTTTCTCAGTTAAATTTATGTCAGCATTTAACTTTTTTTTAGTCAGATCCAGCTGTTTTATTTGATTCGCCAGAGAGTCTTTTTGAGCGCCTATGTTATTTAGCTGGCTCTGGTAGCTTTTGATTTCCTGCTCAATTTTTTCGATGTCTGCGCTCTTTTCGTTTATTCTATTTTGTAATTCTTCGGCTGTTTGACCGTAGACAAAATATGGCAAAAGTAGCATACAGAGTATGCCAAGTACAACAGGTAGCTTATGTCTAAGCAATTGCTTTTTGTAGTCGTTTGATTGTTTCATTTTTGCCTAATACGGTCGCAATTATAAACGGATCTGGTGATCGGTCTTGACCGGATAAGGCAAAACGAATTGGGTGCAGTAATTCACCACGTGAAGGTAATGTGTCAGCGTAGTTCATCAAAAGTTCTTTTATTTTTTCGTAAGCGAATTCACCATCGCTCAATCCAGAGAAAATATCTATCGCTTTTTGTATGTGAGCGGTGATTTGTTTTGGATCGGTGTTTTTAAACATCAATTTTTCTTTTGAATATTCTGGGTCGCGGAGTATAAAATTAAACTCCCCTGCTCCAACTAAATCACCGATATCGCTACCCTTAGCGATACGGTCCGCTATTACCGGTATCATCCTCTTTTGGATGTCCTGTGGTAAATTTGTAAGCTCAGATGGAGAATTGCTTAGAATGAAATTCTCTAACTCCTCCCCTTTGAGCATTTTGATATGTTCACGATTCACCCAGTCGAGTTTCTTATCATCAAAACCAGCGCCGGATTGTTTGACGCGATAGATGTCGAAAATTTGTATTAACTCTTCTCTGGTAAAAATTTCTTTTTCGGTACCATCTGCTTCTGGTTTTGGATGCCAACCTAAAAGGGCTAAGAAATTTATAAAACCATCTGGTAGGTAACCTTCTTTTCGGTATTCTAATGTATCCTTAGCTCCGTCACGCTTACTTAGTTTTTTCTTTCCATCTGGTGCCATGATCGGAGACAGGGTTGCAAAGATTGGAGGCTTAACTCCAAGTGCCTCGTATACAGCAAGGAATTTTGGAGTTGAAGCGATAAATTCCCGTCCACGCATAACGTGGGTTACGCCCATTTCGATATCATCCACAATATGAGCAAAGTTGTAGGTCGGATAGCCGTCACTCTTTATAATCACCATGTCATCGAGTGCTTCTGGCCCAGCAGACAAGTCACCAAAAACAACATCGTTCCATCTGGTTTCTTTTATTTCTGGTACACGAAAACGGAGAGGTTTTTTTTCATCCCAAGCTTCAATGCTTTCGCTTCTGTGTTCACGGTAAAGAAAAGGTCTTTTTTCTAGCTCCGCTTTTTGACGCAAAACTTCTACTTCTTCTTCAGTAAACGGATCAGGATAAGCAAAACCTAGCTCTATCAGCTTGTAGGCATATTTTTTATAAATATCTAAGCGTTGTGATTGAATATATGGTGCATTTGGGCCACCGATACCTGGGCCATAATCCCAATCAATACCGAGCCATTTTAAGGATTCTTGAATATGCTCAATCGATCCAGCGACTTCTCTTTCTTTGTCAGTATCTTCAATACGTAAAATAAATTTACCGCCATTTTTGCGTGCCCAAAGCCAGGCATACAGTGCAGTGTGTACACCGCCAACGTGCATAAAGCCAGTTGGGCTGGGGGCAAAACGGGTTACTACATTCAAATTATCTCCTTGTTCCATAAGGAGATTTTAACACAGATTTGTAAAAATAAAAATCAGAAGTAAGAAAGTAAAAATTAGTGGACTTGGCTACCAGATGGTACTTCTTGGATTGGCCCTAAAAGTATAGGACTACCATCTTCGGCGCTCACCGCTAGGATCATTCCGTTTGACATCTCACCTCGCATTTTACGTGGCTCTAGGTTTAAAAGCACAGGTATTTGCTTGCCTACAAGAACTGAAGGATCCGGATATGCACTAGCTATACCCGAGAGGACTTGTCTTTCTTCTCCCCCACCGATATCAAAAATAAGGCGAAGAAGTTTGTCTGAGTCAGGTAATTTTTCTGCTCGAAGCACGGTGCAAACTTTTATTTCAATCTTGTGAAAGTCGTCGATGGTAATGTTGTCCATATTATTTTTTATTTTTCGTGTGATAGCGCTATGTCTGTAATCTCGCGAGCGATTTTCATGGCTGCGTCAGGTTTATAAAAACTCTTGGCTGCTTTTTGCATATGCGACCAGTTTGCTTTGTCGGTCATAATCCTATCAATTTCAGCAACCAAAATATTTGCGGTCAAATTTTCCTCTTCGACAACACTGGCTGCGCCAGACCTAGCATAGGTAAAAGCGTTCTTCTTGGCATGAATGGCATTCGAACCCATTTTCTCTTCTGAGAAAGGTATCAATATAGAAGGAATTCCCCAAGCTGCTATTTCGAAAATAGCAGAACCAGCTCGAGAGATAACTAGATCAGCTACCCCGGCAGCATTTTTCATCTGTAAGTTATTTAAATAATCTATCGGTGTGTATCTGCTACGGTTTTTGTTTTCAGCTAGCACAACCTCGGATCGACTTTTAATTGTTTTAAAGTTTTTAACGCCTGTTTGATGTAATACTTGGTAACGATCGAGAATTCGAGGCAACGCATCCAATATAACATTGTTGATGAGCTCTGCTCCTTGTGAACCACCCATAATAAAAATAGTTGGCAGGTCAGATTCTAATTTGTAGTATTCGATGGCCTTAGCTCTGTCACTCGGTATTTCGATTTCAGTTCTAACTGGCTGACCAGTCCAGGCAATTCTGTCTTTTGGAAAATATTCTGCAGCTTCTAGATACGACACCGCGATTCTTTTGGCAAATTTTCCTGACCATAGATTCATTCGTCCGGGTACAGAGTCAGATTCATGAATGACAACCGGAATATTCAGTATTCTAGCAGCCATGACCGCCGGAAAAGATGCAAAGGCTCCTTTACTGAAGACTACATCTGGGTAAATCTTAAAAAGTTTTATCAGGGCTCCGAATACTCCAAAAAAGGTTTTAAAAAGATCAGAAAAATTCTTAACTGAAAAATAAGTTCGCATTTTACCAGCAGAAATTTCTTCGTATTTTATTCCGTTTTCAAAAAGAGCCTCTCGGTCATAAGGATCGGTAGAGAAAAAATAAAGCTTTGATCCCACAATGCTTTCTTCGTCAATAATTTTATTTACTTTCTGTGCGATGGCGATGATCGGAGTAAAGTGTCCACCCGTACCCCCACCAGTAAAAACGATTTTCATTTTATTTTTTTGTTTGAAATTTTGATATTTGTAACACGACACCTATAGCCAAGAGATAAAGCGCGAGCGAAGTTCCCCCATGACTCATAAACACCAGAGGTACACCGGTTAGTGGAAAGACACCGATAACAGAAGCTATGTGCAAGAACGACTGCGCTCCGATTAGTATAACAATTCCAAATACGAAAAGTCTACTGAACGAATCAGGTGAATTTTTGGCGATAGAGATGCCTTTTAGTATAAAAATCACGTAGAGTAATATGACGATACAACTGCCCACAAATCCAAACTCCTCCCCTATTACCGCAAAGATGGAATCCCCTTGGGGCTCGGGTAAGTAACTAAATTTTTGAATACTCTGACCATAACCTCGACCAAAAAATCCGCCCGAACCTATGGCTATCATGGATTGTTGTATTTGATAAGACGCTCCACGGGCATCTTGTGATGGGTCGATGAATGTTTGAACACGTTTTTGTAAATATGGAGTAAAGAATACTACGGTACCTAGTAATACAACAGCCAATGCGCCCATGCCGAGAATGTATTTCAAACGAACTCCAGAAACGAACAACATGCAAAGCCCAGTAAAACTAATCAGGATAAAACTTTTGGTATCAGGTTGTTTTAGGAGTATAAAAGCAATTATGGAAAGCAAGATCGCGAAAGGTAAAATACCGAATTTAAAATCTTGGACCTTGTGTTTTGCCCAAGAAAGCCAAGCAGCAAAATAAATAATAAAGCCGAACTTCAACAGCTCTGCTGGTTGGAAAGAAATAGGCCCGAGATCCAGCCACCTCTGTGCTCCACCATGAGCCCTGCCTAGTCCAGGTATGAATACGGCCGCTGTCAGTAAAACTGAGCCAAGTAAAATCCAAAAGGCATTCTTTCGCCAAAATTGATAGTCAATCCGATAAGTAAAATACATACCCACAAAACCCAAACCCAAGCCTAAAACTAATTGGCTGACAAGTACCCCGTAGAAAGTTTTCTCACTTCTCGGCAAAATCCCCAGAGATGCTGAAATAAAAGTGGCTACCCCAACTACGATCAAAATGATGACCAGACTGAGAAAAAATTTATCGGGTTTTGCCTTGCGAAGCATTTATTTGGTCATTATTGCTAAGATCACACCCAAGATCGCAAAGATAATAGAAAGTACCCAGTACCGCATGGTAACTTTGTAGCCCGGCCAACCCAAGGCTTCAAAATGATGGTGCAGTGGCGCCACTTTGAAAACCTTCTTGCCGAATCTTTTGGCGATGAGTTGCGCACTAGAAGAAAAAGAAGTTGCCACCAACGGAAACGCGATGATTGGTAGGAGTAGTACGGTGTCAGTGAGGAAAGCGAATGTGGCCAGCACTATAGTAAGTGGCATCATTCCGGTCTCTCCCATATAAAAACGCGCTGGTGGAATGTTAAACCACAAAAAAGCTAAAGTCGCCCCGCTGATAACCAGAGACAAAGCAGCTAGGTCGATTTGATTGTTGGCATAGGCGATAACAGCATAGGCTGCGAATATGCAAGACAGCACTCCACCAGAGAGCCCGTCGATCCCGTCAATAACGCCTCCCGAGAAAGTAGCTAGCATGATCAGGACAACAAATGGTATGAACCATATACCCAAGTACCACATGCCGTCCCATGGAACATGAACAGAATCCATGCCTAATTTAGTGAAGAACCACCAACCAGCGATCGCCCCGATGACGGTAATGATCCCGAGCTTTAGTTTGGTATACCAAAATGAGTCCCGGGTGATGTTCGAGTGTCCTGTTATTTCAAGCATGTCATCAAATAGTCCCAAAATAGCCCCCAGAAACAGAACCCCTAGCGGCAAAAGCGTCTGCGAACGACTAAAAAAGTTAAGCCCGTGTAGAAAAGTGTTGTTTGGAAACAATACAGACAACAAATAAAACCCAGCGGAGGTTGCCAGTACAGAAAACCAGACGATGATCCCACCAACGCAGGGTGTCGAGACTTCGCTAGCCTCTTTATCTTTGTGTATTTTGCTGAATTCGGTCGAACCTACTGTCTGGGTGCGTGCTCGCTTCTTCCACATTTTGTACTTATAGAAATAATGCGTAGCTAGTGGCGTAATAAGTATGCCAAAGGTAAAAGCAGCTGTCGCTGGTATGAGAATTTTCATTAAATTAAGAAGCATTGGCTCTATTATATGCTTTCTTTTACTTATTTCAACGTCTCAAAATGTGGAGTTACTATGGGTAAAATTAAAAATTAAAAATCCTAACTGTGGATAAACTTTTTGTTTTCCAAAACACCCGCTCCGGTAAAGGCATTTTGGCATTTTGCACCGTTTAGAAAACCTATGGTAAGATTAGGGAACGGAAATATTTTTTAGCAATTTTTTTATCAGTTTATTTAAAGAATTATGAGTCAAAATAGTGATCAAAAGCTTGTTACCTGCATTAAAAAACGAGATCAATCAATTCAGGACTTTGATTTAGGTAAAATTGCAGATGCAATATACAAAGCGATGATTGCAGTTGGCAATGGAACCCGAGAAGACGCTGAAAAAATAGCGAAAGAGGTCTCAGTAAAGCTAAACGAACACTTTGCTCTAACAATAGAAGGAAACGATAACGTTGTTAATCTCTGCCCTAGCGTAGAAGAGGTTCAAGACCTAGCCGAAGAGCGACTCATGGCCAATGATTTTTTTGATGCTGCTAAAGCCTACATTTTATACAGACAACAGCGAGCTGAGCTAAGAAAAAGGGACATTTTCAAGAAAAGATTGAGCCTAAAACCATACGAATACCCTGAACTTTACGAATACGTGAGCGCTATTCGCCACTCTTATTGGATCCATACCGAATTTAACTTTGTTGGAGACGTTCAAGACTTCAAAGTAAACGTAAATCCTAAAGAAAAAATCGTCATCAGGAACGCCATGTTGGCCATAGCTCAGATAGAAGTAGCGGTGAAAACTTTCTGGGGTGATATTTACAAAAAAATGCCAAAGCCAGAGATTGGATCTGTAGGTTTTACTTTTGCTGAAAGTGAAGTCAGACACATGGATGCATACTCTCACCTTCTAGAGATTCTAGGTCTCAACGATGAATTCAAAAAAATTCAGGACTTCCCAGCAATAATGGCTAGAGTAAATTATTTGGAAAAGTCTCTCAAGAACGCTCGTAGTGAAGACAATCGCGAATATAGTCAGTCTATACTTCTGTTTTCTTTATTCATCGAACATGTTTCCCTCTTCTCGCAATTCTTGATTATCATGTCCTTCAATAAACACAAGAATTTATTCAAGGGTATTTCAAACGCAGTGGAAGCGACTTCGAAAGAAGAACAAATTCATGGACTTTTTGGAATAGATGTAATCAATATAATAAAGAGCGAACACCCAGAATGGTTCGACAAAGAATTCGAAGATACCGTAGTCCGACTCTGCCGAGAAGCTTTCGAAGCTGAAATGGGAATAGTGGATTGGATATTCGAAGCCGGCGAACTTGATTTTATGCCAAAAGTTGTGGTAATCGAATTCATCAAACAACGATTCAATAATTCTCTACAGAGTATCGGAATCCAGAAAATATTCGACATCGACGAGACTTTCCTCAAAGAAGCAAACTGGTTTGATGACGAAGTTATTGCAACTAAACACGGAGATTTTTTCAACAAGAAGTCAATAAACTACAGTAAAAAAACCAAAAGTATTACAAGCGAGGATCTGTTTTAATTATTAATATAATCGAGTAAACATATGTATTGGCTAAACGAAAATAGTAAGAAGTTTTTATCAAAAGGTTATTTGTTGGAAGGTGTTACCGCCGAAGAAAGAATCAGGGAAATAGCAACCATAGCCGAGAACTATCTACAAAAGCCTGGTTTTGCCGATAAATTCTACGATTATATGTCTCGCGGGTTCTATTCTCTTGCCTCCCCTGTCTGGTCCAACTACGGACTCACTCGAGGTCTGCCTATTAGTTGTTTTTCCAGTTACATTGGTGACGACATGGCGCGAATACTTTTCACCCATGCCGAAATCGGTATGATGACAAAATACGGAGGTGGGACAGCGGGGCACTTTGCCGACTTGCGACCACGCGGAGCTGTCATTAAGGACAATGGTTTCTCTTCCGGGTCTGTACACTTTATGGAACTTTTCGATGGACTTATAAATATAGTGAGCCAGGGTTCAGTTAGACGTGGACACTTTGCACCGTACCTGCCAGTGGAACATCCAGACATTGAAGAATTCCTGAGCATCGGCAAAGAAGGTCATCCGATTCAAGAATCAACTTATGCTGTTACTGTAACCGATAAATGGCTCAAGGATATGGTTGGTGGTGACCAGGACAAGAGAAAAATCTGGGCGAAGGTAATCCAACGCCGAACTGAAATCGGATATCCTTACATTTTCTTTACTGACACAGTAAACAACAATACTGTGGATGTGTATAAAGACAAGAATATGAAAATATACGGTAGTAACCTTTGCTCCGAAATCTG
Organism: Minisyncoccota bacterium; assembly: GCA_018062425.1. GTDB lineage: Bacteria > Patescibacteriota > Minisyncoccia > Phycocordibacterales > UBA9973 > UBA9973. The sequence goes on from JAGOSH010000002.1 coordinate 35,607, forward strand.
CCTACCTACCAGCGACGAGATTTCTTTTGTATGTTGCCTTTCCTCTATCAACTTGCGCCACTATCAAGAATGGAAAGACACTGACGCGGTTGAAACCTTGGTTATGTTTCTGGATACAGTTATTTCCGATTTCCTAATACGATTAGAAGCCTTGCGCGATAGCTCTGACCCTCAGAAACAAACTGCTTTTTATTTCATGCAACGTGCCTACAAATTTGCCAAAGAACACCGAGCACTCGGATTAGGTGCTTTGGGTTGGCATACTCTACTCCAAGAAAACAACTTAGCTTTTGAAAGTGAAGAAGCAACTGCTCTCAACAATGAAATCTTTAAAACAATCAAAGAGCGTGCTTACCGAGCATCCAAAGATCTAGCTGAGACTTTCGGTGAGCCTGAAATATTGAAAGGTTATGGCCGTCGCAACACTACGCTCATGGCTATCGCCCCGAATACTTCTTCAGCTTTTATCTTGGGCCAAGTCTCCCAGGGTGTTGAGCCTTTGATGTCTAACTGCTTCGTAAAAGACGTAGATAAAATGAAGGTAACCATAAAAAACCCCATGCTCGAAGAATTGCTAAAAGAAAAAGGAGTGAATACTCAAGAAATTTGGAACAGTATCCGAGAAAACGATGGTTCTGTACAACATTTGTCCGAATTGACCGATCACGAAAAGAAAGTATTTAGAACTTTTAGTGAAATCGAACAAAAAGCCATCATTGACCAAGCCGCTGATAGACAAAAATATCTAGACCAATCCCAGTCACTAAACCTCATGGTGGATCCTACTATCTCGACCAAGGACTTGAACGCTTTGTATTTGTACGCTTGGGAAAAAGGAGTGAAAACTCTCTACTACCAACACAGTATGAGCGCTGCTCAACAGTTCGGCAGAAAGAAACTCCAAGAAGCAGAGATAAAGAGAAAGCAGACAGCTTATAACAGCGCCGACCCTAGTGCTAATGTTTGTGTCAGTTGTGAAGGTTAAATTAAACTAATTTATATGGATCATGCAGGAAATGTAAATTCTCGTTTAGAGAATCCAGCGTGTTCATGTCTTCCATATCCAATTCGAAATCAAATATTTGGATGTTTTCTATTATGTGGTCTGGCTTAGCTGAACGTGGGAGCGGTACCATCCCGTGTTGAAGAGACCAACGCAAAAGTACTTGTGAGGCTGGTTTGCTGTGTTTTTTTGCGATTGTAGTTATGCGCTCGTCTGTTAATTTGTTGCCCTGAGTAAGGGGTGCGTATGCTTCAACAACAATGCCATGCAATCGGCAGTATTCCAGTAGTTCTTTTTGATAAAGGAATGGATGAAACTCCACTTGGTTTACCATTGGCATCACGTTGGCGTACTTTTCCATTTCTTTTAAATGCTCCACAGTGAAGTTTGAAACACCAATAGCGCGGGCTTTGCCAGATTTATAGATTTCCTCCATTGCGCGCCAGGTTTCTTGTCTCTTGTCTATCATCTTATTATTAATTTTCAAGTCCGCGTCAGCTGTGGGCCAGTGTACTAGATATAAATCAACAAAAGAAACGTTCAGATTTTTCAAAGACTCGTCGATAGCTTTTAGCGTATTTTCATAACCTTGATCGGCATTCCACAACTTTGTAGTGATAAAAACTTCTTCTCGCAGAAGACCATAGCTTGTGATGGCTCGTGCAACACTTGGTTCATTTTTGTAAATAGAAGCCGTATCTATCATCCGATAACCTGCTTCCAGGGCAGATTTTATAGAGTGTTCGGCTTCATCGCCTTCTTTTAGTTTATAAGTTCCAAACCCAACAACAGGCAAAACTACCCCGTTTTTAAGGGTTATTGTTGATTCATGATTTAGCTTTTGCATATCCAGATTATACCAGAAAGAAAACTAGTCTTCTACGTGCAACTCGAGTTCCTTGAGGATGCTTTCTACTTCAACTCTGACTTTTTCCTCTTTAACTTCAGCCTTCAGTTCGGACTCTTTTGAGATCTGTGCTTCTGACTTTTTAGATTCTTCTTTTTTAACTTCTTTAGTTTCTAACTTTAACTCAGCATCTACAGATGTGTCGTCTTCGTCTTCTATCTCTGTGCGAAGTGTAGCAGTAATGTCTTGGTCATCTTTCGTATCTTCGCTTTCTTTTGATTTGTTTTCGGATTTTGTTTCTGGGCTAGATTTTTTTGAATCGGATTTAGCATCAGCTTCGATTTCAGCTTTTTCTTCTTCGAGGACTTTAGCATCCTCCTCTACTTTTAGAACATTTATATGTTCGTCAACCATGGCGCCGATTTCTTTGATATCACTTTTACCCTCGTCATCGATTTCGACTATGGTATCTTCGTCACTGGCTAGCTTTGAAAGCACCACTGAGTGAGCTTCTAGCTTGTTCTCGAACTCTGCTTTCACTTCTGCTGCCTCTTCCGCTCCACCACTGGCTTCGATTTCAGCTACAATTTGTTTTATTTTCTCTGCGTTTTTTGCAAAATTTTCCTTAACCTGAGCTTTGGCTTTGGGGGTGATCTTCTTTTTCTGTACAGTCAGCTTTTCTACTTCTTTTAGGCGTCGATCAACTTTGACTGATTCAAAACGCGCATTGGCATTAGGCGTTAGAGCCATCCAGGACTCCATCTCTTCGTTTACGTTAACTTTCATTCCATACAAAGCTTCACCTGGTAGCGCAAAATTAGCCGCAAATGAAGTGCCACCGAATACAACTAGTATTACAAACACAGCTACTGGTACAAACCTCTTTTCGTGTAAAGAAAGGCCCATACGGAAATGATATAAATAAGGACTTGCGACATCTTTTTTAGTATCTAAAACAGGTGCCTTGTGATAATAGACTTGTTTGTGGATTCTTTCCAATATCAAATCATGCTCCTCCTTGGTCAAGGAAACATTTTTTGCTTCATTTATAATTTTATTCCATAAACTTTTCATATTTTATTCTTCTTTGAAAATTTCTTGTATTTTCTTTATTCCTCGATGCAATTTAACTGATATTGCGTTTTCTGTTTCGTTTAAAAATTCGGCAATTTCCTGGTTGGTCATATCCTGTACATATTTCATAAAAATAACCTCGCGATACTTCTCAGGGATGCTCTTCATGACTTCTAAAGCCATTTTACCGTCAATAATGTCCGCAATTCGCCCCCCTTCGTCTACTCGAATGTCGAATCCAGCGTCGGTCAAGTAATCTAGTGAGATGGTCTTCTTCTTACGATATTGGTCAATAATGATATTACCCAATACCCGATAGAAAAATGCCTTGAAATTGTCCACCTTACCGCCTTGGGCTACATGGTTCCAAGCCCGAAGGAAGGTTTCTTGAACAAGATCTTTCGCTAGGTCTCTGTCGGACACCTTAAAAAGCGAGTACCGAAAGAGGGCGTCTGCGTTCGCGTCACATGCCTGTATAAATTTTTCCTCTACACTCTCCATATTTCTAGACGGTTAAGTTATATAAATGTTACAAAAACCAACCTAATTCTAGCAGAAAACAGGCGTCGGGGCTATTACCTTTCACCTACTTGCTGACGCCACATAGCATAATACAAACCCTTCAGGGCTAAAAGCTCCAAATGGGTACCACTTTCACTTAAAATACCCTTCTCTAGTACATATATTTTGTCGGCGTGCATGATAGTGGAGAGTCTGTGGGCGATAAGTATGGTTAGGTGTTCCCTGTTTCCGCCCAGATCCTTTACAGTTTTGGTTATCTCTTCTTCGGTAATAGAGTCCAATGACGAAGTAGCTTCATCAAAGACTAGTATTGTGGGCTTGCGAAGGAGTGCTCGGGCAATAGACAACCTTTGCTTTTCTCCTCCTGAGATTTTGACCCCACCCTCACCGATAGTGGTATCCAGGCCTTTGTCTGCGCGGGCCAAGAGGGTGTCACAAGCACTTTTTTTCAGTACCTCCAGCATTTCGGCATCAGTAGCTTGTGGATTGACGAAAAGTAAGTTTTCTTTGATAGTTCCTGCGAAAAGTTGCGTGTCTTGGGTGACGAAACCAATTTGTGAACGGAGTTCTTCTAGGTCGATGTTTCTGCTGGAAGTGTTGTTGTACAGGACTTCACCCTTTACTGGTTGATATAGTCCGACCAGTAATTTGACCAGGCTAGTTTTACCAGAACCGGAAGGTCCTACAAAAGCAACGGTGTCACCTTTGTGCATACTAAAGGAAATATTTTCTAATGCTTCCGTATTCGCATTTTTATATTTAAAAGAGACATCGTTGAAAGCCAAGTCTTCTACTTTATTTAAAGTGGTCGGACTTTTAGGTACAATTTCAACCGGTATATCAACGATAGATTTAAACTTTTCCATAGAAGTTTGAGCTTCCCTGTAAGCCGTGATAACTGCACCCACTTCTTGCAAAGGTCCGAAAACAAAAAAAGAATATATGTATAAGGAGAAGAATTGTCCGAAAGTAATAATTTTACTGAAAACCAAATAAAGCAAAAACAGTAAAATAGAGTTTCGAATTAGGTTGATCATTGTACCCTGTACAAAGCTGATACTCCTGATGTAGCGTAATTTTTTCAGCTCCAAGTTCAGGATTTTAGTAGTTGTATTATTGAGCCTTTGTATTTCTTGTTCGGCCAATCCGAGACTTTTAACAAGCTCTATGTTACGCAGGGATTCAGTGGTCGAGCCAGCAAGCGCAGTAGTCTCAGCAACTATTTGCTTCTGCATTTGCTTTACTTTTTTGGTTAGAAAATACGAAAGTCCACCAACCACAGGAATAGTTAGGGCATAAACCAAGGCTACTCCCCAGTACAACGTAGCCGCATAAATAGAAACAAAGATAAATCCAATCAACGATATGAACACTATATTTATCAGTAATCCTAAATATTTCTCCGCATCGGCACGGGCTTTTTGTAATACACCAAGCGTTTCCCCGCTCCTCTGGTCTTCGAATACTTCATACGGTAAAAGTAGCGAATGCCTGACCCCAGACTGATACATGTCTGCACCGGATCGTTGGGTGACCATATTCAGATAATAATCCTGCAAGTTCTTGGCAATACGAGATACGAAAACCACCCCGATAGCTATGAGGAGTAGTTTTACAACCCCAGCGAAAAACTCTGCGCTAGTATAGGCGTCTGGCTTGGAGGCGTATTCGTCTATGATCCTTTGAAAAATAAGAGGGTCAATCAGAGAGAAAACTTGATTCACTGTCGCCAGTGCCAAAACAGCAATGCAGAGTTTCCAATATTTTTTTAGATACGAATATAAAGTTTGCATAGGTTCTATACTACCACAATCTCAACTTTTCTTTTAAACATATTGACGAATATACTTAGGTATGTTACGATAAAAGTATGAGAAATTATTGTTTTCACATGTTTAATACCGGGTCAGTCGCCATCGAACTTCGCGAGGCGGTTTTTACATGTATGGAGAATAATATAGGTTAAATCACTATTTAAGCAACGTCATTGTAAAGGCCGCCCCCTAAAGGCGGTTTTTATTTTTGTTCTTTCTTAATTCTTAAATCTTTAAACTTTTAAACAATGCAAAATCTTTTTTTCAGAAAAGGTAAGCTCGTAACCTTGCGCCCCGTCCTCAAAGAGGACATCGAGCAATTCATGTTTTGGATGAATGATCCAGAAGTCACCCAGTTTCTATTACGCACCAATCCAGTTTCCTTGAAAGAAGAGGAAGAATGGTTTGAAAGGGTCTCGAAACCGAACGGCACTAGCTACACCTTGGCCATCATTGAAAATGAAGGTGGCACACTGATCGGCTCGATGGGAATCAATACCATTGACCACAAACACGGCACAGCGGTCACCGGTGCACTCATCGGCGACGAAAAATTCCGAAACAAAGGCTACGGTAGCGAAGCAAAAATGTTACTTCTAGAGTATGCATTCCACGAACTCAACTTACGCAAAATTTATTCGTATGTTATCGAGTACAATGGACGGAGTGCCCGCTATTCCGAGAAATGTGGCTACGCCGAGGAATCCCGGCTTCCAAAGCATTACTACAAGAAAGGCCGGTATTGGGATCAAATAATCCTGGCAGTCTATCGGGAAAATTGGGAAAAGATTGCAGAAAAGTTTTTTTGCAACAGCAAGCTAATCTAAACACCAACGGTGCTGACGCCAAGTCAGCACCGTTATTTTTATATATTGAAAAAGAAAGACTAAACCAAAGCCACTAAGCGCACGGGGGCTTCAGTGCCATCTATAATCTTCATCGGTAATACCAGAATCTTTGCCCCCGTCGGAGGTAATTCTTTTGCGTTGGCGATATTTTCTACCAGATATTTGTCCGAGCCCAATATTGCACGATGAACCGGAAAGCCATCAGCCCCGGTATCAGCAGACAAAGTATCTATCCCCAGCCCAGCGATATTTCTTTTGAGTAAAAGCTCTGCGGTAGACACATCCACACTCGGGAATTTGTGATTATTTATGTATTTTTCGGGATCATTCCAATACTTGTCCCAGCCAGTATAAAAAATTACAAAACTTCCTCCTTTTATTTCTCTGTGTTCTTTTTCGAATTTCTCGACAGCTTCTGGCATGATGATGTAATTTTCATCCGATTCGGCGCTTACGTCTATCATTACGCAATTAGTCACCAGCTCTTCAAGCGCGATTTTATCTATCGTTCTTCCGTTTGGAATTACATGCGCTGGCGCATCCATATGAGTGCCGATACCGGACTCCATCTTCAAACTGTGTTTTCTAAAAAGGTCGGGTGGTGTGCAATCCTTGTAATCAAGAGTTAGTTCCATTTCAAAACCACAACCTCCATCCCAAGTTGGAATTTCGGGTGACAATGTGTGGGTTAGATCTATGATTTTGAAATCTTTATTCATTAACTTTTCGGGGCTGGGAGACTAGGAATCGAACCTAGATTAAAGGCTTCAAAGGCCTCTGTCCTACCGTTAGACGATCTCCCAATACGTAAACACCTAAAAAAGATAACATATTGCTACCATTTTCTCAATGTTTACGTTGATTTTACTAGTCTACAAAACGCATAGGGATAGAAAGCTGTTTTACCTCGTTTAAGTGGTAATCCAGTATCCGCTTCCCTGCGAAAATAACAGCCACTGGACTGTCTTTCATCTCAGAAATGAAATCAATGTTGTCCTCCAGTAAGCCCTTGCGACTTATGAACTCAAAAGTTATATCGTTGCTTTGAATGTCGTCTAGGCGTTTCTTTTCTGAACTGAATTTTTCTAGGGCAACTTTTTGAATTTCTTTTTCTAATTCTGGGGTAAATTTCTGCTCTAGACACAGAAGTAAAATAACTTTGTTGATGTTGTTTTTAAGGGCGTAGTCAGTAACCTCAGTTATTCTATTAGTAAATCCGTAACCGCGCGAAACAATCATGACCGATGGCTCCGTCGGCAAGACTAGATTCTCATCATCTTTCATTGTGGTTGCAACTTTGAGCCACTGAGCTATTTTCGGTGTTAGTGGTGGTGCTACAACTAAAGTACAAAGTATCACCCACATACCTACTTCTAGGAGGCCCTCTGTGCCCGGTAGCGCCAAGGATACTATTGTTACCAACAATACTGCTGGTATTGCTCCAGTCTCACGAATCGCTGAGATGAACCAGATGTCGCGGAAAGACATCTTCTCTTTGCCAAAATATCTAAATACGGTAAGTGATATAAAAACAGAAAGAGGTCGTACAACCAACATGAACAAAAGCCCGATCAATATACCGATAGGTGCGTACTCAAGGAGTTTGGTTATGTCTACCATAGCCCCGAGCAATATGAATATAGTTGGTTTCAAGAAACCTTCTACGAGGTTGTTAAAGAAATGCTCTGTTTCCTTTAGGTGGTCTGTCATATGGAAAAGTAGTCCCGTAATGAATGCTGCTAAATATCCACTACCTCCGAGAGCTGTCGCAAAAGCGAAAATCATTATTGGAACAAAGAGAAAGAAAGATAAATCAGCCTCATGCCCATAGTCATTCCTCTTTTTAAAACGTAGCAGAAATTCCAACAAGAAATATCCAACAATACCGAGCAAAACTCCGAAGAATAATTTCTGCATTACCAAAATTCCACTATCCAAAGTAAATATCGAAGCGTACCAAGCTGATATTGAATCAAAGCTAACCCCTGCTACAACCAAGGTCAGGAATACCCCTGTTAAGAGTGCTCCAGTCACATCAGTGAATGCACTTTCGGAGACAATGATATCTTTGACCGAACGGTTGTTGAATTTAAGTCTTTTTAATATTGGGATAATGGCCGCTGGATCAGTAGAGGCGAGTACTGCACCCAACAAGACTGCGGTCACTAACGAAATACCAGAACCTAGCCAATTGCTCCCAGCGTATATGAACATTGAAGTCAAAAAAGCAGTAATGAGTAGTCCCGGGAAAGACAGCGAGAGTATCTGTCCCATTAACTTTTTGAAATTCTTGAAAGGGGTTTCTAACCCTCCACCAAAAAGTATCAGTGCTGCACCTAGTCCGACCAACACTCCTAAAACTGCTTCCTTTTCTAGGATTGGGTGCAGAAATGGACTCGCAGCCAATCCAAAGAATATGGCAACAACGAATGATGGTAATTTAACCAATCTAGACACATGGGAGATCAGAGATCCCAGCACCGACAAAAGTCCAACCAAGAAGAATGCCACCAATAAATGGTGCTCAGGATTTTTCTCAAACGAATGGTAGATATAATCTTTAAAATAAAAAGATGCCCCCAAAACCCCTACAAAAATAATAATGGAAATTGCGTAATTTATAATTTTACTTTTCATACAAACCTGTATTATATCAGCAAGGTGAAGCTTTTTCAAGAAGGTGAAAAAGAAAACACCCCTTGCTTGCGCTTGGGGTGTTTTCGAGAAAAGTGGACAGAAATTATTTAGTCTTGGTCTTGGCTAACATTGCGAACTACAGTTGCATCGATGGTGTTGTCAGCATTGATGACTCCGTATACACGCACCTTGTTGTCTACTTGGAAATTTCCAAGTGTTGCTGTAAGCCATTTTTCGTTAAGTACTGAGGTGGTTGCACTTACTTTCACAGTGTACACTTTGTCTCCTGACTTCAATGTAAATGTGGTTGGGGCAGTTGCTCCAGGTACTGTTACCACTTTGCCTTCAACTGTAGTCTTCACTTGTGGCATAACTGACCAGTTCTTTACTGACTTTGCTTGAACAGTAAATGTAGATCCCGCCATCAAGTTTCCAGAGAAGCTTACGAAGTCCCCTACTTTAACTTGGCTAATATTTGATTGACCGTTTTTAAGCTCGATGAACTTTGTATTAGCATCGGTGTTTATATTCCAATTCAACATTGCACCGTTCCATTCGGTTAATGCGGTGATAGTGGTACCCGACACTGCGGTTACTTTACCCCCACGCACTACTACAGAACCGTCATTGTTAATGTGCACTTCCAAAGGAGAACCTTTTTTGTTCACCATTTCCTTGTGCTCACCGTACCATTTGTCCTTCATCATGACGCCTAGTTTCAAACCCATTTTACTGTCGTCAAACTTGTCGTCGTCATCTCCCCCATTCTTTGCTTGGGCTACTGCTGCAAAAGCACCAGAAGCTACCAAGGCAAATGCTAGAAAACTCAATAATAACTTTTTGTTTTTCATAAATAAATTCAATTAAAAATTAACTACTAATAAGGCCTTCGCATCTATTGACGTAGCATATCGAGAAAAGTTTCATAGCATTTTTTTAGCAACAGAAGTTAACTTTTGTCCAAATAACAAAAGAACCCCAGACAACAACCTGTCAGGGTTCTTTTGTCTGGGGTTTGTTCATGGCTTATTGCCAAAATAAATCATCTAAGTTGTCTGTTCCATTGCCTTTCGGGGGTTTGGGGGTTTTTGCGGGTGCCTTCGGTGTGAATTTCGGAAGTTGTTTTTTGAACTTTTTCAAAAGCTCCACAAAATCAGGCCTTTGTCCTTTAAACCCACCACATCCGGTTAGCGAGTCGAATATTTCATTCAGCATAGCAAGTCCGACGCCATAGCAAGACGAAATATATTCAAAAAACTTCGGGTTGATTGTGTTGCCTGGGCCTTTCACTGCTTTCAGCAGTTCTTCGAGGGTAAATACTTTTCTCGAATTTCCGAGCTTTGATTTCATGAAATTGTCGAGTATCTGTTTTGCGTCGTTCGGGCGCTTGAACCGTTTGACATACTGATCAAGTCGCATGTTTCCGTCGCACCCATTACCTGGATCGGGCTGAGATCGAGGAAGAGTTACATCCAATACCCGTGGGAACGAGCACTGAAACTTGTCTGCAAACATGAAAAAGGTGGCGAGTAAGGCAAGGGAAATCACTAAGATTGCCGGTAAATTAAGGCGAGGAGCGAGAACCATAATTAGGTTGTTTTATAGGTGATTGTTGAAAGAACGTAAGTCCAGATATTACCATTGTTTTATAAAATGTCAACGGTATCTAGCCAACATCCCAACCTGTGTTAGTATGTCACCCAGAGCAATATCGCTTTAGTTCTTTTTTAAAAACTCAATACTATGAAGTGGTTTCACCTATTCATGATGAAACCCATTTCGAAATTATTGGGTTTCTTGTTTAGCAAAAATGGCGCTACTTTCAGCATTGGTGTAGCAACACATTTTTTGATAAACCTATTAGTGAACGGATTTATCGCAGGATATGTGACTTTCCGTTTACCATTACTTTGGTCATTATTTTCGATGTTTTTTATAAACATATTGAAAGTAATCATCATGGTAAAACTTTACGACCGTTTCGAGAAGGATATTTTCGGAATCGAAACGCTAAAGAGCGGGCAAATAGACGACAGAAAAGTGGTTAGAATGGTCAAAAAAATTCTACACCACCTTGATCGTAGGGGTAAACTTTTTACCCATGTCACACTGATCGCGATTGATCATTTCTTTGGTGTTATCTACATTCGTAGAGAACACCGCATGTACCGTGGCATACCACGGCAAGATTGGCTAGCTATTCTGTTGGCTATGCTGATATCCACTCCCGTGATAGTACTCGGCTGGGAAATCTTAATCAAAATTTATTGGATATTACATTCGCTGTATATCCAAATCGGACCCAAAGGCACCTTCTTTGTGTCTGTAATCATTTTGATTTTTATATTTCTCATTAAACGTTTCAAAAAACATAATCGTTCCCAAAACTAATCAGCCTTTTGCACAACGCAAAAGGCTGATTTAAATTCCAGTTTATTTATCTAATTATTTCCCAAAGTTGAAATTCTCTATCACCACACTGCTGTCTGTTGGGTTAAAAGTATACGAAAAATGATTTTCCCTTTGTACATGTCCATCTTCATACTTTACATCTCCCACATCGTTTTCAGTATCTACCTTAGTCTCAAGCACATACCAACGTCCACCCAGCAAGGCTTCACCGGCTAATTCGTTGATGTTATCACGAACATAGGTTTCAACTGCTTGTCTCTCGAGCATTCTTTGCTTTTCGTAGTCGACAACAGTATCCGTTGTTAAAATATCTTCAGTTTTCTTGTTAAGAGCAAAATATGAAATTACTCCAGCGGCGACAATGATTATTACTAAGAGTATAACTATGTTCTTTTTCATACACATATTATACCACGGATGAGCACTATATATTTAGACAATAAATCATGCATTCATCCCCGCCACAAATCCGCTAGTCCAGCAGATTTGGAGTGAATATCCCCCAGAGGGTCTGTTTATATCAAGCAAGTCCCCAGTGATGAACAAGTTTGCAAAAAGTTTTGAGCGCATTGTCTTGGTGTCTATTTCCTTCAACACCACACCCCCGTCGGCAACCACAGCCTTGTCGTAACCCATCAGGTTGGTCACCTGTATCGGCAGGGCTTTGAGCGTGTCCACAATTTTTCTCCTCTGCGCTTTGGTGATGCTATGCACTTTGGTTTCCATATCTAATTCGGAGAGGAGCATAGATATGCCGGGTGCAGTTCCGTCCGGAGCAATGTCTTTCAAAATGTTTTTCAAAATTTTATTTTTATTCTGATCAAAAATTTCTGTCAGTTTGTGGTCGAGCGCACCGATGTCGAGCTCCGGAAACGCGTCGATGGTTGCCGTGACAGTGCCACTTTGCAACCAGTCTCCAACCTTGCTGGCATTGTTTAGTATGAGTGGCCCCGAAAGTCCAAAATGGGTAAAAAGTATCCTGCCAACAAGTGAGAGTTGCTTCTTGCCTTCGAGGTAAAAAGTAATTTTCATATTGGCTAGGGCCCTGCCGGATAATTTGTGTACCCATGTATCAGAGACTTCGATCGGCACAATAGACGGAGTTGGAGTTTTGACTATGTGGCCTAATCCACGCAACCAATCGAACCCATCCCCAGTGGAACCTGTTTCCGGGTGCGACACACCGCCCGTGGCTAGGATGTAGCTTTTTGCTTTATATGTTACACCACCAGCTACGACGCCTTCTACTTTGCCGTCTTTATGAATTATCTTTTTTACTGGCGTACCAGACATAATGCTGACTTTGCCTTGCTTCATGTATTTCAAAAGTGCATTCAATACATCCACGGCTTTCTCTGTCTTTGGAAAAGCTCTATTCCTGGCTTGCACTACTAGGGGTAAACCTAAATTTTCAAAAAAAGTGAAAGTGTCTTTGACTCCAAACTGCGAAAAAGGTGAAGGTAGAAAAGCCCCCGCAGTGCCGTAGTTTTGCAAGAATGTCCGTGTGTCATATGTAGCATTAGTGACGTTGCATCTACCCCCGCCAGTAATTCGTAGCTTCTGGCCAAGGGTTTTGTTCTTCTCTATTAGGAGCACTCTTTTACCCATAGCTCCAGCCTTCCCAGCCGCCATCATCCCGGAAGCCCCGCCACCAACTACAATAACGTCGTATGTCTCTATTTTTTGCATAGATACTTTCGATTACTTTGAAGTCTCACTTGTTGTTGTATTAGATAGTGCTAACTTTTTGAATACTTTGTATGAATAGACGATGGATATAACAGTAGAAAGGACGACACAGGTGATGAGTGTAGCAAAGGCTAGAGTCCCTCCGATGAGTCCAGCGCCGAGGGTTAGGATGCCAGAGAGTTTAAAAAGTCCACCACCTAGTTTGTGGGTTTTGTCCCAGACGACGTCAGAGGCCATGGTCCACGGCGTGCGGATACCCATAAAAGAATTCCGTTTTGTGCTAAGCAATAAATTTCCGATGAAATAAAACAGCATTCCCATAGCCGGAATCATTGCCTGAGTAAAGTCGAACTGCGCACCTAGGTTCCAAGCATTACTCAAAGCAGAAATATAAAAAAAGAAAACGAAAAGCCCTACCCAAAATAAATTGAAAGTCTTCCGAAATTCAGCAATGTTTTGTGCTCGCGGATCTATGCGCGGAATGACTACATATAGTGCATAAAACACAATCATAATGATTGATATCAAGGAAACTCCCCAAAATTTCGACATGTGGCCGTCGACTTCGCCCTGTGCATTCCAATGTGTGGCCACCTGATCTGGAAAATATGGATACAGGTATATGCCCAGCACTACTTGGGTGACGATGAAAGCAAGGAGGACTATATGGGTGATTTTATTATTCATGTTTAATTTTCTTTAGCTAATATTTTCATAAGTGCCAGTTCGAGCGGTAACCCTGGAATAAATGCAAAGTTTAGGTTGTTGTAGGCTTCGAGCAATATGGATAGGTTTGTTGAACGCAGTATTCCAGCTTTGTCTTTTTCTAAAAGATTTTTCAGTTTTTCGATATCGCGCTCCGACAAATCCCCTCGCATTTCATCTTCGAGTTTTGGTGCGTAGCGCAGGAACATAGCCATCCGGAATTTAACGACAACGAGTTTGATATAAAGCGCCATGTCCAAATTCTCTTCACCTACTTTTCTGACCACTGCCAGACCTTTTTCCAAATCTCCTTCTACTATGGATTCCAGCAATTCATCGACGAGCAAAGTTTTCGGTGAGCCTGTAATGTTTTCGACTTCTTCACGAGTTATTTTTCCTTGCCTACCGGCAGGCAGGTTATTAGAACTACCTCCGAGTTGGTTTAGCACTTTCTGCAAATATCCCAATCCATCACGAAAAGACCCATCACCCAAGATAGCCAAGAGTTCCGCTACCCCATTGTCGAGTTCGAAACCTTCCTCCTTGGCCACATGCTCCAGAAGCTTTTTGAGTGCAGTATCAGACGCTTTTTTGAAAGCAAACACCTGACACCGTGAAGTTATAGTGTCCGGTATTTTGTGTACTTCAGTAGTAGCCAAAATAAATATCACGTGTTTTGGTGGCTCCTCCAGAGTTTTAAGGAGTGCACCCCAGGCGTCTTTGGAAAGCATGTGCACCTCGTCGATGATGTAGATTTTATATTTGGAATCAAATGGCAGTACTCGCACCCCGTCGCGCAATTCACGAATGTCGTCGATGCCACGGTTCGACGCTGCGTCTATTTCATACAAATCATTCGGTGTTGTTTTAAGTGCCTCAGCAAAGATGCGAGCTACTGTGGTCTTGCCGGTACCGCGTGTTCCGACGAAAAGGTATGCGTGCGAAGCCTTGCCTTCTTTGGCTGATTTTTCAAGTACGTCGACGATGTGGTCCTGCCCGAAAACTTCTTTGAAGTTCTTTGGTCGATATTTACGATAAAGCGCTAAATGCTCTGTGCTCATGAGTCTATATTACCAAATTTCAACCCGAAAACAAAAAGGCCACCGAAACGTGAAGTCCGATGACTTTTTTGTTTCGGTGGTCTGGGGTTATTGGGTTAACGGTTTAAGTTTTTTATTCAGGTGTTAAAAAACGTAAACAATCTTTAAGATTATGCTGATACAGCACTAAAGTAGCTAGTGGACCCAATTTATAGTTATTAGCAGCATCAATTGCCTGAGCTGCTTTTGTTATGTCTTGGATACTGTTTATTTTAGAACTTTTCGGCACTTTAACATTTTCAATATTATTTTTTACTAAAACTGTTTGCAAAAACTCTAATTGAAAAAGATAGGCCTGCTTTTCCCTTTCCAACGAGGGTAATTCAACTTTCGTTTTTTGGGTCATGAACCATTGAAAGACATGCATGGACTCGTGTAGCATAGTTGTAGCTAAATAATCCATAAATACTTCACTGTTGGCCATTTCGAGAAACTTCGGATTAAAAATAACGAGGAGAATTTCCCTTCCGGCGATATTGCCTTTCTGGGTTCCCATAACGGCAGGCTTTCCGCACCCTTTATCATAATCCGCCTGACTTTCAGGTAAAAGGAACAATATATAAAAATCTCCCTGCGGGACAAAATTCCACCCATTAGCACTATAAGTAGCCGGTATTATCTGAGTCTGGGGAAATATTTGTTTAAGCCCGTATGGATCTTTTTTATTATCAAGACCAGAAAGTAGATTTTTCGCTCGGGTAAAAACTTGTTGAGACTTTTGGTGGTTAGAAGGTTCGCTTCTTGTTGTTTTTGGTTTTTCGTTTACCTTAGACTTTTCTTTGCAAGAAAAGTTCGCAAAGGAAACAAGCAAAAAGATGACTGAAAGAAGAAGGATCTTTTTCATGTGGACAGTTATTTAGATGTGAAAATTTAAAAACCACTGCATTAGTGGTTCGGTGAAAGGTACTTGAAACTGGCGTTATTAAAGCACAAATATTCAATTTTGTAAATGGTTACCGTTCTTTAAAAAATTGGTTACTGTTTTTTCTACCTCGTCTGCATTTTTGGCATCCATCAATTCCATCCGCAATTCTTTGGCTCCGTCGAAGCCATTCACATACGCTTTGTAGTGCTTTTTCATAATGGCAAAGTTTTTTACCCCACCTAACATGCTCTCGAAAAGTTTGGTGTGTTCTGCCATGACAGTTAATTTTTCCTGAAGCGAGGGCGCGTATTGAGATAGGTTTTTGAATAACCAAGGGTTACCAAAGATAGCCCGACCGAGCATTGCTCCATCGCAGCCTGTTTCTTCGCACTTCTTCTTCGCATCATCCAGATCTAGCACATCACCATTACCAATTAGAATAATATTTGGATTTATTTTATCGCGCAAAGCTACGATTTCCGGCATGAGTTCCCAGTGGGCTGGCACGTCCGACATTTCCTTGCGAGTACGCAAATGCACTGTGAGCGCTGCTATGTCCTCGTTTAGGAGGACTGGCAACCAAGTTTCAATTTCAACCTTGTTGTATCCAATACGAGTCTTTATTGAGACAGGCAAATCCCCTGCACCTTCTTTGGCGGCACGAATTATTTCCTTAGCCAGTTCCGGGTTTTTCATAGTAGCAGCACCAGCACCTTGTTTCTCGATAGTTCGATCTGGGCAACCCATGTTTATATCTATTCCATCGAAACCAAGCTCCCGGCAGAGATTTGCGGCTTCGCGAATATTTTCTGGTTTAGAGCCAAAGATTTGCGCCACTATCGGATGCTCACCTTCCTCGAACTTCAAATCAATCAACAGTTTTTCTCGAGCCACCGGATGAGCCAACCCATCTGCTGCGACAAACTCGGTCCACAATACATCTGGCTTACCATACTTTGTAATCAGTTTACGAAAGGCACAGTCCGTCACATCCGCCATCGGCGCCAAGCAAAAGAAAGGCTTATCGAGTTTTAACCAGAAATTTTTCACCTAGGATTTATAGCACTATTTAAACTTGTAGTACACCTTGTTATCGAAACGCAGGTCAATATACATGAGCAACTTGTAATTTTCTTTAATCTCAGTTTTTAGTGGCTCGGACTGTACTGCTGTTTGTAAATTTTCAATAACTCGAGTCAGATCGTTTTTCCGGTTCAAGACAATCTTTGGAACCATTGTTTCATCTGCTGAAATTAGAAAAATCTCTGTTTCGTTCTCTTTTGATAAATTAACCAGGGTGGCTTCTAGTCCAAAAGACTTCATAGTTTCGGTAAAAGTCGTTAGTTTTTCAAAGTCAGCCCCGGCTACGATTTGCCCGACTGGCGTTTTGTCCAGGTTCACCCCACCTTTGAATTTCAAATACACCGGTCCAGAAAAATACGGCGCCTCATCAAAGATGTATCCATACTCATCTGTAAAATAACATTTTATATACTCATCACACCAGACATACTGGGCGCCACGCTCTTTTATTTTGATCGAAAGTGTCAGGTCTGCGTTGCTAGATATTTCTATATTCTCTATTCGTTTAAAACGTTCTCGTATTTTATCTTTGAGTTCGAGGTCTGGATAAATCATAATATTACTCTTGGGATAAAGCCAAAAGAAATGCCCACCCAAAACCTCCCAAGTAAAATCTTCCAATTCTTTTGTGTCGATTAATTTATTACCCGTTATAGAAACCGTCTGAATGTTCACATCCTTTAATCTAGCAGCAAAACCGAGCAGTACGAATATAGCCAAAAAAAGCACCGCTATTATAACGAGTTTTCTGCGCACGGTATTCCTCCGTTTTTTCCTCATTTCCCGTAAACGCGGAGAGTCTAAAACAGCTTTGCTACGCATGCAAAATTAAGAATTCTTTCGGATTACTTCCTTGCCTCCCATGTATGGTCTTAGAACTTCGGGAATTATTATACTGCCGTCTTCTTGTTGGTAGTTTTCAACTATCATGATAAGTGGTCTACCTGAAAGTGCTGTGTTATTGAGTGAATGCACAAACTTCATTTTTCCATCATCGTCTCGATAACGAATATTTAGCCTGCGGGTTTGAAAATCATGGAAATAACTTGCTGAACCAGTCTCACGATATGTGTTTTCTGAAGGAAGCCAAGCTTCAATATCGTACTTTTTAACCTGACCGAGGCCAAGGTCGCCAGCACAGTTCACCACCACGTGGTAAGGCAGTCCTAAAGCTTGCATAATATCTTCTGTATTCTTTTGTATTTCTTCATGAAAGTTTACTGACTCAGTATGTGATGCTTCACAAAGTACAACTTGTTCATATTTAAAGAATTCATGCACTCTAAGAATTCCTTTTGTATCTTTACCGTGACTTCCTGCTTCTCTGCGAAAAGCAGAAGAAAATCCAAGCATTTTTATCGGTAAATCCTTTTTTTCTAAAACTTCTCCCATATAATGCCCCATCATTGCGACTTCAGCGGTACCAGCTAGATAATCACCGTCCTGTGTTTTGTATAAATCATCTTCGCCCTGAGGCAAATAACCTGTACCCAGAAAGACTTCCCGTTTCACGAGCGAGGGAACAATCATGGGAACAAATCCACCTTTCTTTCGGAAGAATTCAACTACAAACTGCCATAAAGCGAATTCCAACATTGCACCATCCCCTTTCAAAAAATATCCTCGAAACCCAGCAACCTTTACACCCCGCTCGGTATCAAGCATTCCTAGATTTTCCATGAGTTCAACATGGTTCTTTGGTGTAAAATTGAATACTGGTTTTTCTCCCCAAACTTTCACTTCTTTATTTTCTGCATCAGTTTCGCCTTCCGGTACAGACATGTCGGGTACATTAGGTACTTGCACCATTAACTTCTGCCATTCTTCCATTATTGTCTTTAACTTTTCTTCTTTTACTTTTATATCCTCTTTAACTACTCGCATTTCTTCGATCAGTTGAACCTTGAGGACGTCGTCGTGGTTACGAGCGATGTCATTAGAAACGCGGTTCACATCTGCGCGTATGTCTTCTACTTCTTTTAAGATTTTTAGCCTTTCGTCGTCTAGGGTGACAAGTCGGTCGATGTCTACATCCACGTGCTTTTTCTTGGCACCGGCTTTTACCACGTCCTTATTGTCCCGAATAAATTTAATATCCAACATGTAAAATAGTATATAATATTATTGTATGGAAATAAAGAAGCTGCCAGTAGAATATTGGCCAGAGGGCCTTCATGAAATTCCGCAACCTCCAAAAGAACTTTATATACTAGGTGATTTTCCCGACGAAGACTTGACCTTCTTGTGCGTAGTAGGTTCCCGTAAATTCACAACTTATGGCAAAGATGTTTGTGAGAAATTGATCACAGGGCTCCGTGGTTACCCAGTAGCCATAGTTTCTGGACTGGCTATGGGCATAGATGCTATCGCTCATAAAAAGGCACTGGAAGTTGGGCTCAAAACTCTGGTCTTCCCTGGTTCAGGACTTTCAAAAGAAGCCATGTATCCAAAAACAAATGCTATCTTAGCAGAAGATATAGTAAAAAAAGGCGGGTGTTTGATTTCTGAATTCGAACCGAACTTCAAAGCCACCCTTTGGAGTTTTGGAAAGCGAAACAGGCTCATGGCTGGAATTTCTAAAGCAGTATTGATTATCGAAGCCGCCGAAAAGTCCGGAACACTCATTACCGCGAGACTAGCAACAGAATATAACAAAGATGTATTGGCAGTACCAGGGTCAATATTTTCCCCGAATGCAAAAGGTACCAACATGCTTCTACGACTCGGCGCTACTCCCATAACCTGTGTGGAAGACCTGCTAGATGCTTTAGGATTTAAACAAGAAACAGACAGCGAAAAACAGCAGAAACTTTTTGCTGACTTGTCGCCAGAAGAAATGAAAGTGGTAGATATATTAAGTGAGCCCATGCCTCGCGACGAACTGATCCGCGAACTTGATATGAGCGTGGCCGACGCTAACACTCTGCTCACGGTAATGGAGATAAAAAAGCTTATTAAAGAAGAGATAGGCGAAATCAGGCTCTACTAATCATCCTCGTCTTCGTCTTCGTCCCATTCGCTCCAATCTACTTCATCATTTTCTACTTCAGTTTTTATTACTTCCCCACTTTTACTGATATGAACTTCGTATAGCTTGTCGTTGTCGATAACTTTGGCAACATAGAAATCACTTTTTGGTTCTACTTTAACTATCTCGCCATTGGGATATATTTTCTTTAATGCTTTTTCAATATCGGTTAAAGATTTTTGCGTATTAGACACAGGAATACCGGCGGTTGAGCTACCCACCACCGTGGTAGCGGATCCAACTTTCCCTACATAATATTTCTTGAGCAAATTCCACGCAAAATTGGAGTGAATCGTAGAGAATACTTTTGTAGCTTCGCTTCCACACCTACTGGTGATATTCCTAACTCCACCGGGGTGTTGGTTGATATATGTAGACACGTTATATACAGCATCATTTACGATCAAATAACAGTCGCCCGCCGTATTATGATTTGCTATGTTTTCGAGGGTTAGGAGGTTTTTCGGATCTACTGCTACTATCGGTGATACTCCGTTTGTAGTACCAACAGGGGTAATGTCGGTGGTTTGTGAAGAATTACTAATCGAAGAAATAAAATCAGTAGGCAAAACCGCAAGCGCCGTAAAAAAGGCGATAAAAATAAACAAAGAAATAAGTGTTATTTGTTTGAGCTTCATATGACTATTATACTACTAATCCCTTAAATTAAATTCTTCGGAGTGAATAAACTTGTTCTTTACCCCCGAGGCTAATAACTGCTTTCGCATCGATCGGATCATTACCGGCGGAGCGCATAGAAATACATCTTTATTATTAAATCCATTAGACTTTGTATTTACAATATCTGCATTTATGAATCCATCTGTATCCGAATAATGGGTAATTATTTTTATTTTACTATTTTCTTTTGTTTCGTATTTCTTTAAATCTTCTAAGTGCACGGCCTCTTTTTCATTCTTTAAACAATAATAAAAGTCTACAGAATATTCTGGCTCTTTGGACACAGAATCAATCATAGACAGGAATGGGGTTACCCCTATTCCTCCGGCTATCCAGATTTGATTTTTATTTTCGGAATCTTTGTAGGAAAACTTGCCGAACGGACCTTCTATTAAAGCTTCGGACCCAACAGACAAATTCGGTAACTCGCTCGTATAATCCCCCAATACTTTCATAGTAAAAGATATCTCATCTAGACCCACTGGTGAAGACAATGAAAACGGATGACTTTCTTTGGAAACCTTAACATCTTTGAAACTAACAAAGGCGAATTGGCCCGGGGTGAAGTTGAGCTTTTCTCCGGCGGGTTTGAGCAGTACTTCTGTTACATTACCCCCGAGGACTCGTACCGCAGACACTATATATTTGTATTTCTTCACAAAGTAATGCCCTAGCACCGAATGATATATAAAAGAGTATATTCCAAAAACAAAAACTACTAATATGTAAATGCGCAGTGGCATATATGTAGCCACATCGCTAGGAATCATAAACGCATGCACCGCCCCAAAGAAAAACGCCAGACCCATGAATTTGTGAGTCCATTTCCAGATGTGGTACTTGGGTCGTAGATACAGAGTTAGCACGATCAGTAACACCATCAAAGCTAGTGAGAAAATGCCCCAGTTGATGGACCAGTCCAAACTTGGCGTAAAAAAAGAAATAGCTCCACCAAAACTGAAACCACGATAATTACCCAAAAGTAGTAGTGGGTGGAAAAGCATCAGCATGAATGCTACCTGGCCTATCTGACTATGCCTCTCGTATACCTTGTTCAAACCATAAAAGATATTTTCGAGAAAATGAAACCGAGCAGACAATATCAGCGATGTGGCAAAAAGCGTGAATCCAAGAATACCGAAAGCCTGTCCCAACATAAACAGTACATCGAGGGTGCTATTGAAAGTAAAAACAGTTGTTGGCGAAAGCACCCAGAGTGCTACCCCTACGATAGATATAGCTATAACAAAAAATATTCCTAAGTTGTATTTGAAAGTTCTCATGTTCAAGCATTGTAGCATATTTAAATATTGGCATAAAAACAATTCAGCCACATTCCTTGTCGAAATGTGGCTTTGTTGTGTTTTTGGTTTCGTCTTACGACGAATTTGTGTTTTTAAAGGCAGGAATTAAATAATCAATTCATTGGATGTAGCAAGAAAGAGTATCACTAGTCAGCCAAATAAGGCTGGTCCTTTCCATTTTGATGGACAATACTTTTTCCAGTTACCACATTCACTTCAATAGAATATTCAGCCGAAACAGTGGCCAACCAGATCGCGCCGTTTTTGGTAATAACAGCAGAAGTGGTGACAACCAAACTCGGTTTATTCTTTTGAAAAGTGACAACCCTCAACTCTCCATGGTTTTCGTCCAGCAAGAATTCAACGGTGGCATACTCAGCCATGAGGAAGTTGGGACTAACCTGGATGTTTTCTGAAATCGAAGAATTCGTCATTTGCGGCAAAGTCTGAATGAAGGCAATCAACTCCAGTGTGCTTTTGTTCCGCTCCTGCAGAGCAAGTGTGTCGCTTGCGCAAGGAGCGCATTTTTTGAGCAGAGTAATCTGAGTGTTTGCCTCCGCGGTGTCAGCTTGGAGTTTAACAATCGCTGCCTTCAGATCCGGAACGGACATCAGACTTGGATTGAATAGGACATAGGTTTCTTCTCCTTCGTCTTGAGGGACTAGTCGAAGTCCGGGGGCCTGAGCATTATACATAAAGACGCTGCTCGGGATTTGTCCAGTTTGTCCAAAAACGGAAAGAGTGAAGGAAACGAGGGTAATGGCGGTCAGAATGATGTTGCGTACCATAAGGCGGTTGTTTTAAGTGATGAATGTTATTGTGAGCAAAAGCCATAATTGCCAAAACCTTTAGAAACTATGGTTTTTGCTCACATTTCCTGCCTTTTCAAAGAGCATACTTTACCTAAATAGTATACCATATATAGTATGATATGTCAATAGCTAATGCATCTTTCAGCTCCCCTCTTTAAACATTGCTTTAAGTGATTCGTGATACAATATATATGTTCAATTATTAGTTAATAAATAAAAAATTTTATGGGAGGACTAGAAGGACCAAAATTACCACCTCAGCCACCTATCGACGAGGCTGAAACACGAAAGTATCAAGATGTAGTAGCAGATCGTAAAGCAGGAAAAGTAGAAGAAGGAGAAACTTACAATCTCCCAGCTGATTACGAAGGAGGAGCCGGAGAACCGGTGTTTCGAGTGCAGTATGAAATTAAATATACCAGAGCAGATAGTAGTACATACACTCGTGAAGGTTTGGGTGAAAGTACTGATGTCATCTTGCGAAAGAGCGACTTGGAAGCACTCCAAGCATTGAAAGCTGGTGATGTAGTTCCCAGCGACTCACGATTCCCAGAAATCTTTTGGGGTGTTACAATTTCAGACAAATACAAAATCCGTGAGGATCATGCTCCTGGTACAAGACTTCTTTATTTAATCAAGACTTCAGCTGGTGGAAACGTTCAGCCAAACTACCCTAACAGTTAATATTCAATAGAAATAAAAACACTCTCATTGTAAATACTGAGAGTGTTTTTATTTTTTGTAAATTTGCTAAAAAATTATTATTCGTGTAATACTCTAAAGAATGAAACTATTAATAGTAGAGTCACCATCCAAAGCAAAGACCATCGAGAAGTACCTCGAGGGCGCTTTTACCGTGCGTGCATCAGTGGGCCATGTGCGGGATTTACCAAAGTCCAACAAGAAAGCCATCGACATAGAAGGTGGATTTATTCCCCACTATGAGATCAGCAAAGGCAAAGAAAAAGTAGTGCACGAACTACAAGACCTAGCCGAGAAAGCCACCGAAATACTTCTAGCAACTGACCCCGACCGTGAAGGTGAAGCCATAGCTTGGCATATAGATGAATTATTGAAATCTGACAAAAAAGTAAAAGCTCCAATACAGCGAGTTACTTTTCATGAGATAACCAAAGAAGCAGTAGAGGAAGCACTAAAAGAACCTCGTGAAATCGATACAAATCTGCGCAAAGCTCAGGAAGCTCGCCGAGTGCTCGATAGACTCGTGGGTTATGATTTGTCTGGAATTATCTGGAAGAAGGTTCGCTACGGACTATCTGCAGGACGTGTTCAATCCCCCGCACTTCGCATCATCATGGAACGTGAACGTGAAATCCGTGCTTTCGTGCCAGAGAGGTATTGGAAATTATTCGGAGAATTCGAAACTTTAAAAAAATCCAAGATTACTCTGACCTGCGACGAAGAACCTCGCGACGAAAAACTAGTAGAGAAAATACTGGAAGTTGGCAAGAAAAGCGACTGGGTGGTGAGCGCGGTCAAGGAGTCAGAGCAGAAGCGCTCTCCTCGTGCACCATTTACCACCTCGACTCTCCAACAGACTGCTAGCTCCCGCCTAGGATACTCACCTTCTCGCACTATGCAACTCGCACAAAAGCTATATGAGGCTGGGCACATCACCTACATGCGTACAGACAGTACCAACCTGTCTGCTGTAGCTCAGACCGAGATACTAACCATGGTGAAAAAAGAATACGGTCCTGAATACGCCGAAGCCAGAACTTATAAAACCAAATCAAAAAACGCTCAAGAAGCTCATGAAGCTATCCGTCCTACACATATAAAAGTAGCCCACGCTGGTACCGAGGAACAACAGAAGCTTTATCGGCTGATTTGGGAGAGAACCGTATCGAGCCAGATGACAGATGCCAAACTTTCAAAGACAAAAATATCTGCAACTATCGAGGACGACAAATCCTTGCCAGCATTTTCTGCCAATGGCTCCCGACTCCTTTTCCCTGGCTGGTTGAAAGCAGAACCAGATGCTCGTGGTGAAGACGTTGAACTTCCAGTTTGTGTAGTTGGCGAGAAAATAAAATTACTTGATTTGCAAAGCCAAGAGAAATTTACCGAACCACCAGGCAGATACAGCGAAGCCGGACTGGTTAAAGAACTCGAAGAACGTGGCATAGGTCGCCCGTCTACCTATGCGTCTATCATGCGTACCATCGAAGACCGTGGTTATGTCAAAAAAGAAGGTAAGACATTGTTCCCTACTGACACTGGTGAAGTGGTGTCTGATTTCTTGGAGAAAAACTTTGCGGAATATATTTCAGACACATTCACTGCCGGCATGGAAGACCAGTTAGACGAGATTTCTCGTGGTGAAAGTAAATACGAAAAAATATTGAAAGACTTCTATGGACCATTCTTAAAAGAAGTAAAAGAAAAAGACAAGCTTGCCAAAGCCACCGACCTAGGCGATGCACCAGAAGATATAAAGTGCCCAAAATGCGGAAAGAAAATGATTATCAAACTCTCTCGTGGAGGCAAGTTTTATTCATGTTCTGATTATCCAGACTGTACCGGGGCACTGATGCTAGACGGCACCGAACTCCAAGGTCCAAAAGAAATAGGCGAACCCTGCCCTCTTTGTGGTATTCCAAAGGAAACAAAAACAAAAAGTAGAAGCAAAAAAGAACCGGAACTAGGCAAACTCGTAATCCGAGAAAGACGTGATGGTACCGGAACTTTTATCTCCTGCTCTCGCTATCCAAAATGTAAGTTTATAAAAGAAGACGAAGAAGAAAAGAAAAGAAAAATGACAGACGTACAATGCCCAACATGTAAAAAAGGTTTTATGATGGAACGCAAAGGCCGTTTTGGCATATTCTATTCTTGCTCCAACTACCCGGATTGTAAAAACGCTATCAAAGCCAAGCCTACAGGTCGGACCTGTGATATGTGCGGAAGTTTAATGATGGAAGGAACCAAAACTATTCCCGAGAGATGCAGTAACAAGACTTGTCCTAACCACAACCCTCATAAACTAAACCAAATAAAATAAAATGCTATAATAAAACGCATATGGCCGACGTTAAAGAGATATTGGATTTAATAGAAGGCGGAGCAACCAAAAAAGATGAGGTGCTTATTGCAAAGGCGTATGCTTTTGCAGAACGTGCACACGATGGACAGAAACGCATGAGCGGTGAACCGTATTTTTTACACGTTTTTGAAACATCAAAGATTCTAGCCAAACAAGGTATGGATGCTATCACCATAGCTGCTGGACTGATGCACGACGTACTCGAAGACACCGAAACCACCGAAGCAGAGATGGAAAAAGAATTCGGTGAAGAAATAGTTTTCTTGGTGAAAGGTGTCACCAAACTCGGAACCTTGAAGTACCGTGGTCACGAAAGGCACATAGAAAGTCTACGCAAGTTTTTCATAGCCATGGCAAACGACCTGCGTGTGGTCATCATAAAATTTGCAGACAGACTACACAACCTAAAAACCCTACAGCACCACTCCAAAGAAGAAAAACGCCATCGAATTGCACTTGAGTCCATAGAACTGTATGCACCACTCGCCAACAGACTTGGAATGGGTAAACTAAAAGGTGAAATAGAAGATGCCGCATTCCCTTACGCTTTCCCGAAAGAGTCCGCTATGATCGAAACCCTGCTCAAAGACCGTCAGGAAGAATATGAGCACAACCTGGTTTTAATAAAAATACTGCTCAACAAAAAGTTAAAAGAATCTGACGTTAAATTCTCTGAAATCAGCCACCGAGTGAAAACCAATTACAGTCTTTGGAAAAAAATGCAACGCTACGAGATGGACATAGACAAAATCTACGATGTCATCGCGCTACGCGTAGTAGTGGACACGGTGGAGGATTGTTATCGGGTACTTGGTATAGTGCACTCTTTGTGGAGACCAGTTTTGGGTAGAATTAAAGACTATATTTCCCTACCAAAGCCCAACGGTTACAGGTCATTGCACACCACGATATTTGCTGGTGAAAATGGTTTCGCCGAGATTCAGATCAGAACTCATGAAATGCACGCCGAAGCAGCCTACGGTATCGCGGCCCACTTTGTGTACAAAGAAGGTTCCAATAAAAAGAAAAAGATCAACGACAATTTGAAATTCAACTGGCTCGAAGAGCTCACAGACTTGAATTACAACCCAGACAAACCAGCCAGCTTCTTTGAACACTTGAAGATGGATTTCTTTAGTGATCGGATATTTATATTAACCCCAAAAGGTGACGTGGTTGACCTGCCCGAGAACTCCACCACTATTGATTTTGCTTACTCTATCCACTCGGACATCGGCGACCACATATCAGGTGCAAAAATAAATGGTAAACTCATGCCGATTTTCTCTACTCTGAAAAACGGTGACGTAGTTGAAATCATAACCAAAAAAGACGCCAATCCAACGCGTAAATGGCTGGATAATACGAAGACAAACCTCGCAAAGAAGCACATACGTATCTATCTTGAAAGCAACGAAAGTAGCCTATTCAACAGACTCAAGAGCCTAGGCGGTTACAAATAAAACTAGATACTAAAATTCGAAATATCGTAGAGGATTGCTTCTTCTGCTTGTCTTTTATTTTCTTCTGCTGCTAGGCGGAGCTCTTCTTCTCTCAAAGCTAGTTCTTCTGGGCTCTCCTGTTCTAGTTCGACGATGTTTGACGCAAAGTTTATATTGGAAGCAATGTGATTCTCGAGCATGTGAGTAGACCCTTTTATGTCATCTGACTTCTTGATCATACCCAAAATAGTCTGCAGGTCGGCATTTGAAAAGAAATCTATCTTGATGTGTCCACCGTTTTCTTTCATCTCGATTTGTACCCGAGTGCCTAGTTTTTCACCCAGTTCTTCTTCCATCTCTACAATAACCGGATCTACTAAATATTCCTTCTTGCGTACGCGGTCGTAGGCTATTTTACGTGCGATTTTCTCGGCATCTCGAACAGTTAGCTTTTTGTAAACAATTTCTTTGAACAAGACTCCTTGCTCTTCGAGATGGTCAGACAACATCAATAGCGGTCGGGTGTGACCTTCGTGAATCCTGCCCTCTGATAAAGAATTAAGGATATCTTCCGGCAAAGCTAAAATACGGAGTGAGTTGGAAACGTATTCTCGACTTTTGCCCATTTTTTTGGCGATTTCATTGTGGGTAAATTTAAATTCACTTGCTAGGCGCTCGAATGCTCGCGCTCGGTCAACAGCATTCAAATCCTCTCTCTGCAGGTTCTCCAAAATAGCGAGTTCAAGCTTCATGAGGCTCGAATCCCCGACTCGGATGATGACTGGCACCTGGTAAACACCTGCTATCTTGGCTGCACGTAGTCGACGCTCGCCGGCGATGAGCTCGTATTCGGTCATGAGTCCACCGTCTTCTTTTTCTAACTCAACGCGGGAAACGGTAAGCGGCTGAAGTACCCCGTATTGCTTGATCGAGTCTGCTAAGTCTTGTAGGGGTTTAGCGTCAAATTCACGCCGTGGTTGATACGGGTTTGGTTTGATTTTATCGGTCTCTATCCAGAAAATTGAATTGGAATATAAATTAGACATGCGGCTATTTTAGCATAAAAAAACTTTTTTCAAAAAAGTGCATAATGAGTTGAAAAAAAATGGAAAACAATATACTATTGGGCTTATGCCGGGGTGGCGAAATTGGTAACCGCAATTGACTCAAAATCAATCGGGGGCAACCCCTTGGGAGTTCAAGTCTCCCCCCCGGCACAATGGCTAAATCTAAAAAACCAATCGTATTGGTAATAGTTGGAACCACAGCCTCTGGAAAAAGCGACTTGGCAGTTGCCTTGGCCAAAAAACACAACGGTGAAATAATCTCTGCCGACTCTAGGCAGGTTTACCGTGGCCTCGACATAGGTACCGGAAAAATAACCAAACGTGAAATGCAAGGCATTCCGCACTACTTGCTCGACGTCGCAAGTCCAAAAAAAGTCTTTACAGTAGCGGATTTCAAAAAGCTAGCAGAAAATAAAATTGCGGACATCGTAGCGCGGGGCAAGCTACCGATCATCGTCGGTGGCACTGGATTTTATATTGAAGCAATCACAGAAAACAGAATCCTGCCCCAGGTAGAGCCGGATATAAAACTTCGCAATCAGTTAGCAAAAAAAGAAGCACCAGAATTATTTGAAATGCTAGCAAAGCTAGACCCGAGGCGTGCCGAAGATATAAAAAACAAAAACGAGATTAACAACAAACTGCGTTTAATCCGGGCCATCGAGATTGCCAAAGTGCTGGGCAAAGTTCCTGAAATTACAGAGGGTAACCCTATGTATCAATTTATAAAAATAGGCATTCTGTTGTCCGACAAAGTTTTGAAAAATAGGATTGAAACTAGAGTTAAAAAAATGTTCCGCAAAGGCCTGCTGAGAGAAATCCAGAAATTACGAAAATCTGGTGTGTCTAAAAAGAGGTTGGCAGAGTTCGGCTTTGAATACAACAACCCTACGCCTGAGAGCGTTATCGTAGACAGCATCAAATACTCAAAAAGGCAGTGGACTTGGTTCAAACGAGACCCGGAAATTAATTGGCTTCCGGTGTCGAAGATTTCCCCTTTTTTAAGAAAGAAAATACCATCGGTAAAACCGAGATAACCACTACTACGATTATCAGCCAGTGCAGATGATCCTTTATATTCGGGAAAGCTCTTCCGAGGAAAAATCCAACCAAAGTAACCGAAGTAGACCACAGAATAGATCCGATGAGGTTGTATTCTAAATATTTTTTGAGGTCCATATATGCCACTCCGGCTACTATCGGCATAAAGGTTCGTACAATCGGCACAAAACGCGACAAGACGATAGCAAGGCGTCCATGTTTTTCCAAAAACACATGCGTTTTTTCTAGGTGCTCCTTCTTTAAAATTTTATTGAAAAAATCAAACTTCCGTAACTTCTCTATATAAAAACCGACATAATAACCCGCGATTCCTCCGAAAAATGTGGCGACGAAGATGAGCGGTATTATGTACCAAACATTCAAAAAACCAGCAGACGCTAGTATGCCAGCTGTAAAAAGTAGCGAATCCCCAGGCAAAGCAAAGAATATGCCAGACTCCAGGAACACAACAACGAATATACCTATATACCCATAGGTTGTTATGAGCGTTTGAATATCAAAAAGGAATTCCATGTTACTCCTCTGTGCTGTCCTCGATCTCTGGTCGGACAACACGGTGGTCTCCGTCAGCACAACTGCATTCTACGAGCTTCTGCTCAAAGTGACTACAATCCGCTGCCTGACAAACACCCGGCAAACCGGAAACCCCTTCGCACTCCCCTAGACATATAAAATGGTTTTTATCCATGAGTATATTATACCACCATACTAATTAAAATTTCCTACTGTCATAGGCCCAGTGCAGCAATGCTTGTCTTTGACGAGCATTGCAAGCAAAGTCACCTTTACGGCATTTATTTGTAATTTGAGCGATATGCCTAGTCATAGCCTTCCAGCGCTTTATCTGACGAGCATCATCAACGCTTCTACGTCCAAGATAATAACGAAAATACCATTGCATCCAGCCACGAGGATCTTGTTTATTTATCCAACCATTCTTTTGCCACACAGCAAGCGATTGACTGGCGTTAACTTTAAAGAAATTGAGTTCCTTGTGCACTCTGCCATCTTTCGTGATCTTAGCTTTAGCAAACCAAGTTTTAGGAAACTCTTTTGGCTTATCAGAGAAATAAAGCCCTCCGAAAACCCCGAGCTCAAGCATTTCTTTGGGCGTTAAGTCCGGACGAAATTCGGGATTAAAATTCTTACCTGCGGGTTCCGTTATTTCATAACGATAATTTTTCTGCGTTTTATCGTTCACTAGAACTTTTTTTATTTTCATAAACTAAATATTAGTAGACAGATGGTACACCACCAAAGCCAGATTCCCCCACCAGCAAATAAATGAAATTATAAATGAAATAGTTATTTTTATCTGCCAGGACTTGGGTAAAAGCTCACCAGCTTTCCCTTCTTTTTCCTTTTTTAACAAAAATGGACTGACAGAAAAGGACAAGAAAATACCATTCAAAATCATTATTACAGCAGTAATTATATGAAACAGGATAGTGTTTGTAATCTCGGTGTTTCTGTACAAAATAATTCCTCCAGTAATTGCCAGAAACATACCGATCCAAATCAAAGGTTTAGTCACCTTGTGGGTGCGAGTGGTGGCTTCGGTCCAATACGCAGACTTCCTACCCAGGAATCCATGTAGATCAATGACCGTTACTGCGCCCAAACCAATTATAAATCCCGCCAGTAAAGTAAAAATCCCAATGAAATCTAAAGATAAGTATTGCATATAATGTTTACAGTTTAATAATAATTAAATTCTCATCCCCCAGGCATTTGCACTAGGATTCCTTTCCTTACGAGATAGCACAAACTGCCAAACAGAAAAAGCGAGGAGTACCCCCAATGTGCACATTTTGTAATACACCCAACCTGCTGGAGTTAAATACACCAAAGCGAATTGATTAGATATGGCTAACATGAAGGCAAATATCGCCCAGCGCAAGGACACCACCCGCCACCCACGATCCGTAATATCAAATATTGAGATAAACCATTTTTTAAGTATAAAATTACCACGCACATAATACCCTCCGATAATTAGGCCAAATATTCCCCAGAATAAAGTGTCTTTGAAAATTATATAATCTGGGTTCTCCAGTAGGACTGTAGCCAGACCAAATGTCAGTATAGACCCCGAGGCAAACAAAGAAAACACGGCCACCCTCTTTTCAATAAAAACCGAAAGCAGAAAAGCTACGATGACAACACACACGAGCACGATCGTCGCTCGAATAAAATCAAAAAAATTAAAAGCCACGAAAAAAGCCAGTATCGGCCCGAATTCAATAAACAGATTGAGAAGAAGCCTCCGAGACAGAAATTGCGGTGTTTTATTTTCCATTTTTATTTTTTGGAAACCAAGGCACAAACATGTTTACCCGAGCTTTGTATTCTGGAAAGTCTGGGTGGCTCGACATTTTAGCTTCGAGCATAGGCACACCAGAAACTTTGAGCAATAAAAATGTAATCAACATCGGTCCAACAATGCTGACCGGTCCATAGGGAGTAGAGAATGCAATCAGCCAAATGCCCCACCACATGGTAGCCTCGCCGAAATAATTCGGGTGCCTAGTATATGCCCACAACCCAGACTGCATGAGCTTGCCTTTGTTCTCTGGATTTTTTAGAAATTTAGCCAACTGCGCATCCCCCACCGATTCAAACAAAAATCCAATGATCCAGATTGCAATTCCAATATAATCAAACACACCCATAGGCACGATATAATCCAGATTCATGTAACGGTAAATGCCGATGGCAATTATTGGTGCTGATACCACAAGCAACAGAAACCCTTGTAGTAAAAACACTTGGAGGTAACTCCGTATTAGAAACCATTTACCCCACTCCATCCGCCAAGCCTGATATCTATAATCTTCGGTCTTGTTTCTATTGCGGAGATAGATGTGTAAAGACAAACGCAGAGACCACACCCCCACCAATACAGTGACGATTAATCCGCGATCAGTATCGAAACCTGAAGACAAAAAGGACACCAGCGCAACTATGAGAAAACCCAACCCCCAGGCCACATCGGCTAAATCATTCCTTTTTTTAATTTGAGCAAGGATAAACCACAGTGTCGCGTGGCAGAAAATTATTGTCGCTAGCAGTGATAGAAGTCCCATAATTATGCGAAATATTTTGTTAGATAAAAAGCTATCACCGCCGTGACCCCGGTCAGTGCTGCGCCCCAAGCCATATCAACTACAGTGACAACAGTCGGCCAAGATTTGAGGGTGGCCTGATTTGTGAGGTCATACGTTGCATAGGCAGTAAATCCAAACAACGCCCCGAGCAGAAACACCCGCAGGGTACTTGATCCATTGTGGATGGCTGGCACCACCACCAGCACCGACAAAGCAAAAGTATATATCAGATAGAAAATCCCAGCTGGTAATAAATTTGGGCTCTCTGCCATCAGGTGGCCGATATGTTTAGAATAGAAAGTCTTGGCCATGGTTGATAGCCAGACTGCATCAATGGCTAGCATAGACACTAGAGCAGAAACTAAAGAAATTAAAATATTTTTCATATCCATATTATATCATTTCACACTCCCCTTCGCTCCTTGATTAATAACAATTTAATTAATCTTCGAATAGAAAACCATTTGCGTTTCCCAGGGTTTAAGTTTGACAAAGGTTCCTCCAATCCTTTCCATATCCGGGTTTGGGATCACCCCTTCGGACAGACTTTGTACTTCTAATTCATAATCTTTATTTATTTGCGGTAAGTGTCCTGTATTTTCATACTTACTAAAATTAACCAGCACTATGGCTCCGAGCTTGTATTCATCTGGGTCATCGTGTTCTATGTCGTGCGTCGGTGCTTCTACCCTTATTGCGTGGATGTCTGGGGGTAATGCATCTATCTCAAAAGTACTCCACTTTCCATTTTCAAATAAATTTGTATGTTTTAATAAAAGTAACTTTTCATATTGATTTTTTAAATTTTCATTTGGAGTTTCATTAGGCCAGCGTCCTATTTGCATTGGTGGACGGATTTCTTTACCTTCTGGTTGACCTTGATTTACTAGAAATATTGAGTCTGGTATGAGCCCCGCGAGAACAGCTGCAGCTCCTGAAGCTTCTTCTCCGAAAGTAGCCTTGGCCCTTTCCTCGTCATGATTTTCTACAAAAAGAACATCCCGATAATGCCTTTCATTATTGGCTCGTTCAATTAAATATTGAAGATGTTTGGTCAGGCTCTCAGGGTCAGCTTCTCCGTCTTTTACCTTTTTCAAATGATCATAGAAATCCTTTCTATAAATAAAATCGAAGTTTT
The DNA here is from genome assembly GCA_018062425.1 of Minisyncoccota bacterium. GTDB lineage: Bacteria > Patescibacteriota > Minisyncoccia > Phycocordibacterales > UBA9973 > UBA9973. Next base: position 68,914 of record JAGOSH010000002.1, read on the forward strand.
TACCTAATTCTTCTTTGTCCCAATACGCCTCTGCTATGAAATGAAAAGGCCGGTCTCCTTTCTCTTTTACACTTTCTTTGATTATTGGAATAGTCTTTTCCCAAAATTCATTTTGAGAAATGTAATCTTTTTCTTGATCGCTCAAAAGTCGATCCCAAGTACGGATAAAAGTACTAGCGTCTAGTAGCATTGCCATGTCACACCTGACACCATCAGAGTGTTTCGCTAGCTCCATTAAAACTCCTTGCATCTTTTCTTGCACATCTCTACGAGCATAATTCAACTGTAGAGTATCTGCCCATTCCGGATAATTGGGATCCTTGCCATGTGCTAAATAATAATCCTTCCCGTCATTTGCTCGTACGGGATGGAAAAGGCTTTTATTATTTTCATAATCATCTTTACTTCCTTGAACATAATATTCAGGGTGCCTCATTACCCACGGATTGTCGAGCGCTGTATGGTTGGGTACAAAGTCTAAAATAACTTCTTTACCTTTTCCATTTAGCATGCTTTTCATCTTGTCCCACTCTTTCCAACTTTTAGCAATTTGCGGGTTAGGTGAATACCGAGGAATAGAAAACGGGGAGCTTACCACGTCTTTATCCTTATCGAGTCCCGGCAGAGCATATTCGTATTGATGGGCCCAGTTTTGAGCATGATTTTTACTAGCCCCGCTCGGAGCATGCACCCCCATAAACCAAAACATGTCGTACTTATCTAAAAGTTCTTCCCACTCATTTTCTGGAATAGTATCGATGGTTACAGCCCTATTGTATTTTTTACTCAACTCATCCATCCAAAGTCTGGTATTGATCAAATTCAAATCAAGCTGATGCTTATGCACCTCTGCTCTTTCCAGCAAATTTCCAAAACTCTTTTTTAAATTAGAATTTTCCAGATGAGGACTGGTGCCTTTATCTTTTTTTGCTTCAATTACTGGGGGTTTGTTTTCTATCATGGGTTTAAATCGTCGGTTAGATTATACACCAAATAAACCCCAGAGTGTTTGGGTTATATTATACGTATATATTACGCCGTTCGGTAGAGCTATTTCTTTTTCTTCTTTGGTTTCTTAACTTCCTTTTTTGGGTGTGAATTACCTTTTGCCATAAAATTTATTTTATTAATATTAATCCAATTATTATATCACGAGGTTGCGTGGGTTATATGTGGATTGTACCCTTGCTGAATATTTCAAAGTCTTTTGACTCAAACATTCTTATATTCTGCAGAATACCAGAATATTATTTGAAAGATTGGATGAAAGCGACGACCTTGTCTCCGTACGGCGACAGAGAGTGTGTGACATTGCGACCTTGGTATTTTTTATTCAACAATCCAGCTTGGACTAGTTTGCGAGTATGTTCAGAAATCGTTTTGAAGTTCCCATCGAGTTCACTGACTATGCCGTCTAGGGTAATCTCTGGATTCTTTTTCACTAGAAGCAAGACACTGATTCGCCAATGGTTAGCTATGCCTTTGAAATGTCGCTCCATTTGCCTGGCTGTTTTCATAAATAAATTATACTACTCCCTAATTAAAAATCCATAAACATCCCCACCTGAAACATTCTGGTATTCTGCAGAATGTTGGAATATAAATTTGTAGGGGAAGGTGGGGTTAGGTTACTTACCTTCGATGAATTTTAGGGAGATTGAATTTACACAATGACGGATATCCTTTTCAGTTAGATGCTCGCCTTCGAATACGTGGCCTAGATGGCCACCGCAATTTGCACAGGTTATCTCTGTACGCGTTCCATCGGCATCTACTGTCCGCCTTACCGCCCCTTTTATCTCATCATCAAAGCTCGGCCAGCCACAAGTGGACTCAAATTTATCTTTAGAATTATACAGCGGGGCATTGCATTGCCGGCACACATACACCCCATGGGCGGTATTGTTTACATACTCACCCACAAAAGGCGCCTCTGTCCCCTTGTCTATTATCACCCTTTTCTCTTCTTCAGTTAAATTATTTAATTGCATAGATTATTTTTTGTTGTTTAAAACATTCTGGTATTCTGCAGAATGTTGGAATATTAATATAAGGGGTTATTCAAACTGTAATGCGTATATGCCTTTGTCTAATATTTCTGGTTGATTGGCTGCCCAATCTTTCAAATCAATTTTTTGCATATAAGCAACTTTCTTTTCTATATACCTGCCTGTAAATTTACGCTCTGCGCCGTCACCCACCCATTCTTCAAGCCGAAGAATGTCGCCTTCAGCGATATCAAAATCAGCGAGCCTTAATTCAAACTTTTTCCTCCCCGTCAAAATCCCCTCAAACCAAATGGTATCTATTTTTTTAATGGTGGTTTTCATCAGATTTAAATTTAGATTGTAAATATTTAATAAAAAGTTTTATAAAAGTTAAAGATTTTAAGTCCCTAGGTATATTTAGTGCAAAAGAAAAGAAATCAACAAAAACTAAAGACATGAAACCTGAAGAAATCAAGATTATTAATAATTTCATGTTCGCACCCTGGGTAAGCACATCATAAATAGCATCAGCAAAAATGCTTAAAAATACACCAAAAACTCCAGCAATGACAACAAATGCCATATTTATATCTAAATTAATTTTTTCTTTGTCATCCATAAGTTTAAAACAAATGCTTATACTCAGGATAATTAGTTTTAATAATCTTTTGCCATTCTGCTGTCTCATTATGTCCGCTTAAATCAGTTTTTCCATAGACTAAGAGAACTCTAACTTCTCTTTTAGTATAATCAGCAGAAACTATACATCTATTTCCAGATGTTTTTGCAGATTCGTTTGTGCCAAAAACTCTGAATTTAGTTTTAATAATCTTGATATTACCTATATCAGTAATTGTTTCTGCCTTATCTGTTAAAAGTAAAGAATCTATGCGTTCTAGCATTTCTATAATAGCCCTACGTGTAAGCTCCCAATTATTTTTATACTTTTTTGCAAAAGATTTAATAAAGTATCTTTCGGTAAAATCTTCGAACTGTACAGAAAAATTTGGTTCCATGACACTTCTCTAGCTAGAAAACCATTTCAGGGTCTTCTTGGGTTATTAGTTCGTAAGGAATAATCTCGTCTGGTTTGCATAAAACATATGGGAGTTGGTTGTGAGTAAAGTTCACAATTTCTTTGGTATTTTTACCTTTCCATTTTTTACAAATTTCTTTCATTAACTTAATCTCTTCTATAGACAAGGAGTTAATTTTTTCATTTCTATTACTATCTGACTCCTCGATTAAAAACATTTCCTTACCATTAACGCTCTTTCTGTCTATGTTTATTTTCCCATTTGCTTCAAGTTCATCTATTGCTCGAAAAAAAGCATCTGGTACGGGACCAAAATCAATTTTTCTATATTGCATACCACTCATGCTTTGAGCGTGATCATAAAACCATGCAAAATCAGCTAAATATAACAACTTTGCCAATTTTGTCTTCGGAACTTTATTGTCATTTTTATCTGTAAGTTGCATGCGAAGGAACGTTAAAATCATCTGTTTATATTTTGCAATGTTTGAGACATTGCCAGTGATTAACTCGTCAATTGTTATGCTCATAAAAGAGGCAAGCTTCTGTGCTTCTGCCGCACTCAGCTCTTGTTTACCTGACTCAATTGCAGTGTAAGTAGGTCGAGAGACCCCTATAGCCTTTGCTATTTGTTCTTGAGAGAGATTATTTTTAATGCGAAAATCTTTAACTTTTTGCATATACTTATTGCTCATGCAACAAGTATATGCAAAGAATGTAAAAAAGTCAAGCCAAAAGTGTTGAAAACTTGACATGGAATAATTAAGTAATATGCTTAAAACAGGACCAGATTAGTCGCGCTGGTTATTATAAAAATTTAACAAAATTAAAAACATGGCAAAAGACGCACCTGGTATGAAAGGCGAAAGGTCTAGGAATCCACATGGCCCTCTACGTGAAAAACGAGGAGATACATTTGTGGAAACTATAGAAAAACAATATGGTAGAGATTTTGGTGTTCGCGGAGATATGCACCTTGATACTCTTCTTGAGCAAAAAGGTTTTGATTCGTTGAACGACCTCCTCCACAACGAAAAATAGATCAAATTTAGCAAAAGCACTGGCTTATGTAGATTCTGAGGAGAAGGATAAAAGATTGAGTTATTGCTATTCACCAACGAAGACAGAAAGGTGCACCTTGCTTATAAAAAATACCACATTTGTGGTATTTTTTATTTTATATTCCTGATTTTCTTCTGTTACATTCTTTGCAGAGCATCTGACAATTTTCGGCTATGGTTTTTCCTCCTTCATGCCATGGGTCGATATGATCTGCTTCCATCTCTCCCATTCCCCATTTCTTTTTTTTATTCTCACCCTTACAATGTGGGCAAATACCCTTTTGTCGTTCGTACGCTTCTCGCTTCATGTTTGGTGTAAACGCACGAATAGACAGATATCGTTCTTTGCGAGTCAATACATATGGATAAATACCAGATTTCTTTGTCACATCTTCGTTTTCCATTAATTCCTTTATTTCTTTTTCTATTTTTTCAGAATCAAGTTTTTTACCCTTAAATTCATTATGAAGTTCACCCCAATTCACACCTGACATTTCCTTTCTGTAATTTGGAAAAGTTTTTCGTACCCAATGAATTACATTTTGGAAAAATTGCCACAACTCATCAGCGTTCTTGTTGTGCTGATGTTTTGCCATATATTCTTCTATTTGCTCGTCACTTATCCAAGACAAAGCAGTTTCCAAATATTCTTGACGAATTGGTGAACCTAATACTAAAGAACCATTGTCATTTGCAAGCAAATACGCTGCACAATTTGATTTGCTAAATTTCAACTTAGCATCAGATAACCACGGACCGGTGTATACAGCATTTCTAAGTTCTTGATCAGTTAATTTTTCACCGGCGATGTTTATTATCTTAAACCAATCAAGCTTTTCTTTATCCGTTCCTTCACAGTGATATACCATCAGTTCATAATTCAAAATTTGATCTTGTTCTTCTTTGGTCAGATTATGGAACATTGCGGTTCGTCCATTAAATTCAATAGAAAAATCACCATTAACAAACTGAGCAATACTGATTGTTCTCTGTTGCCCGTCTAGTACTTCAAAATTCCCATCTTCCTTTTTAACCCAATACATGACATTCAAAGGGAAACTATTTTTAACAGTTCTAATTACCTCGTCCCGTTGCTTTCCACTGTATACGAATTCTCGTTGATATTTAGGTCTGATATCTAACTTACCACCAAAAGCACTCACGCCTTCTTCGGCGCTATCTTTGTAGCCTTTTACAACTTCTGAAATTTTCACTTTATGCAAATCTATCTTCATATTTTATTTCTGTAGTTTTTTATTTTTTATAATTATTCTCATATAAGGAATTACGGCTTTACCTTTTTCGTCATAATAACCCAATACAGGATGATCTTCTTTTATTGAACCTGTTCCTCCGGTTTTATAATATACATCGACAAATTTTTTACTTAAACCCTTAGGTGTTAACTCTCTGTAAAGATCACCTTGCCCTTGGCCAATAATCTCAAACTGATCAGGGTTATATTTATGTAAAAAAGTTATCGGCACACCAATAAAACCTTTATAATCTAAAGGTATGTCAACAACACGCGGAACTTCTATGGCGTCATAATTGTCATACTTAGGATAATTACTTTTATTTGTAATGTATTTTTTATAAAGGGTGACTTCCTCATGTCTTTTCCCGTGGTCTAAGTTTGTAAACCAAACCACACCTGCAACGAAAGCATACTTTTTACCATTTTCTATTTTGTGGTAAGTCTCATAATAATCAGGAATTTCAAACCAACGGTTTGACCCATTCATACTGACACCTAGCCATAGTTTATTCTCTTTAACTAACTTAAAAGTTTCTTTATAGGTTATTGCATTCTGATTACCAATTATTAAAAACTTTTTATCATATTCAACTAACTGCGCGATATATTCGCGAAAAAGAGAAAAGGGTGGATTAGTCACCACAATATCTGCTTGTTTTAAAAGTTCTATACTTTCAAGGCTTCTAAAATCACCATCGTCCTCTAGCGGTGACCATTCGTTATTTTTGTTTGCCTTAAGCTGCTCTGCAATATCGCGCAAATCAAATGCGCCATCACCATCAAGATCACTAACTTCGTTAATAATAAATTTGTTAGCAGTTACTTTTGGACGACCTTTTGGTGTGGCTAATACTTTACTTTCACCAAATAGTCCGAGCTGAGTGTTAGCAATCGGTGAGGGCTTGTAACTTGTAGCGATAAGTTTCTTTAAACCTAAAGCGTTGAAATTTGAGGCGAAATACTTAAAGAAATTACTTTCAAAGGGATCGTCACAATTGCAATATACAACCTTGTTACGAAATTGTTCTTTGTAGTGTTTTAACTCTTGTTCAATATCAACAAGTTGAGTATAAAACTCGTCTTTTTTGGCTTTGTTAGCTTTACGAAGATTATTGTTTGATGATTTCTTATCCATGAATATCTAGGTATTCTACCACTTTCCCCTTATTTTGCGAACCCGTTATCTATACGTCCTTTTTGTGACTCTTTCTAGCCAATCGTTGTAATCCTTTGGAGTGTTGGCCTTGCCGGCGCCCCAGGCCCATGGCTTTGTTAATAGGGTTATAACTTCTTTTTCTGTCATCCCGGTCTTTATGTGAGCAAACTCACTCTTTTTCTTCCAGAAGAGAAACAATTTGTCAAAAGCATCAAAGGCTTCATTTAAATTCCTGAATTGATAGCAGTCATAAATAGTACCATCGTCGTTCCATTTGATAGTGGAGGTGTATTCCTTCAGAACTTCTGTTTTACCATTCACGTTAATGTTGAAAGGGTTGCCCGCTACCTGTGCCAAGAAAGAGGTTCCAAAGTTAGACTCTTTGGCAGCCATCATTATATAAATATCCTTTGGTATGCCGATTTTGTTTGCATGGGCTACTGCTATGGGTTCGATGTTTTTATAAAAATATTCTCTTATTTTCTTACGTTCTGCCTGTGGAGCCGTCTTGCTAGCCCACTGGTCGTTGGTCAAGAAATATTTGTGACGCAAAGTATCATACGAATTTTTATCTTTCCAAGCAGAACCTTTCAAATTAGTTTGAACCTCGGGGAAAATATTGCTTTCGTACTTTTCAGCCAAGGCGTCTAATCCCACAGCCTTACCAAACAAGGCTTCTCCTGACGTTTTAATAAATTCTCTTCTATCCATCATTTATTTATTCAAATACGTAATAGTCAGCTGGAGGACGGTCGCGAAAGAAACCCATAATAGATAAGGGATATTCATGTAGACTACCCATTTCATGTGTGGATATATGGCGACGAGGGCCCAGATGAGGGTGCCGAGGACAAGGAGGATGTCGATGGAGGCTAGGAGGTTATTCTTTAGCCCGAATTGGAAATACGTGAAGGAGAAGTTGAAAATTAGGTTAAGGATGAAAGGCAGGACCACGATGAAAGGAAGCTCGCCTTTGTAGAATTTCCAAAACACCGAGCCGAAGGTGTAGGCGATGATGGCATAGAGTACTGTCCATACCGGACCGAACAGCCACGACGGTGGTGACCAAGTAGGCCTGATAAGAGTCGAATACCAATTGTAAGAATCATTCATGGGTTAATTATACCATTTTTGGGGCAAAAAAATCTCTCACATAGGGTAACCCTATGTGGTGGAAATGATCTAGAAACGAGAAAACCGCCAACGGAGTTGGTGATTTTCTCCGAAGGCGGTTAAAAAAGATTAGTGGGAACTGACAGATACTATTCCCATGATTAGAGTGACAACTAAGGACACGAGGGTTAGGTATGCACAAACCTTGTGGCGCATCATGTATTCCTCGTTTGAATTGTACGTGAGGTGCCCATATCTAACTGTCATAAACAGGAAAATAAAAAATGGTGCACCTGAAAGTAAGTGAAAGAGATACGCGGTTGTAAAATGTTCATTGTGTAAGCCTCGTATGACAATACAAATGAAAATAATTACACCTAAAATTGCTGTTAATTTGCCTCGTTTGGCATGGGGTCGGTCGCCCTTTGAATAACGAAATTGGGCAAAGATAAGAATCAAAATGGCAATCGAGCTGAGGCGGAGGGTCCAGTTAATAAAATCCATATTACTCATGGCAAAAGAGTTTTGGTGAAGAGAACGAATATCAACCTCTTTTTACCACATAAACATGAATTTGGCAAAAAAAATTGCCAGGCTTTAAAACAAGCTTTATTTCAGGAAAACTTCGAGTGAGCCTTCCCCGCCGTCTTGAATCTTGGACTGGTTGAAACGAATGTTTTGCGAGGTTAAGTAACTTTTCACAAAGTCTGGCAAGACTGGACCGTTGGCGCTCCTTTTGCCACGGCCTATGATCATCCTTATATGTTTATACCCACCTTCCTGTATCAGAGCATCTATTGCCTCCTGGCATTCAAAAGTAGTATAGCCATGAAAGTCTATGATGATGTCCGGAACCTGGGCGTATTTGTTGCCCATATCTCTGTAGTAGCTCATGGATTTATTTATTTTTATCCTCCCATTCGCCTCCTATTGTTGTAATGAAATTCTTGTGCATTGTTTTTATTTCTTTGTCTTTGAATTTATCGAACCCTTTGTCTATCTCCTGTGACTGTTTCTGGAAAATTTTATCTTGCTCCAGTATCAGCGGATGCACTTGGAGGGCCTTGGCATTACACCCTAGCAAATACAATCCACTCATCCGACGTACCCGAGAAAGCGCCACATACCCCTGCCCGTATTCGAACACCCCAGACAGGTCCATAATAGCGCTGTCCATGCTCATACCCTGGCTCTTGTGCACGGTGATGGCCCAGGCGAGCCGAAGAGGTACCTGGCTGATCTGCGCCTTGACCTTGCCATTCTCCTCTACACTCCACTCTAGGGGGCTTATGGTGATCTTCCTGCCCTTCTTGGTCTCTATGATTGGATAGTTAGTCAGCGAGTCAAAGCCCACCACAGTGCCGAGGGTGCCATTCACATAATGCTCCTTTGGGTTGTTTTTGGTGCACATGACGATGGAGCCCTTTTTTAAAATTAATATTTCAGGCGACAGGCAACCCTTCTTTAAAGCTGTTACAAGTGCTGCCGAACCGCTGGAAGTCATTTCAAATCTTTTTTCTTGCTCATCTATTTTACCTAGTTCTTCGTCGTTGACACGGTCTACGTTTAAATTATGAGAATATAGTTTCGTAACTTCTTCGGGCAATTCATCGCGCTCTATGTAGCGAGTTTTCAAAAATTCATAATGATCTTCTTCGAGGGTTCCGCGACGGATAGAAAGTAATAATTCTAAAAAGGCTTCGTCTTCCTGGCGGTGTTGTTCGCTGATGTAGCACACTACTGGCGCCAAGCGTTTCCAAGCATCCGACTCATAGGCAAAATGCGCTGGATTTTCTTTGATAAATGCCGACTGCTTTTGCTCTACCACTTTTTTGCGGATCGGAGGAAGTTGAAAAAAGTCCCCAACCAGGACCACCTGCATACCACCGAAAGGCTCGCTCACTTGTTTGATCTCTCGGCACACCGCATCCACCATGCTTAGGGTATCTGCATGGAGCATCGAAACCTCGTCTATTATTAAAACTTTGGTCTTCCTAATTCTCCTATTCAAGTATTCACTGCTGGCTATTTTATCCAGTTCGTATTTATCCAAGTTCTCCTTTATGCCGATACCACTCCAAGAATGTATGGTCATACCTCCGATATGGGTAGCAGCTATGCCGGTGCTCGCGGTCACTGCATACTCCACCCCATGCTCGCGCAGATAGCTGACGTATTTGTTGATAGTATAAGTTTTCCCTGCGCCCGGCTCACCAGTCAGAAAGACATTCGCTCCGGTTTTCAATATCAAAAGCGCTTTGTCTTGGGTCATGCTATTTCGCGTCTAGGCTGTTGCTCAGTTCACGAAGGAGGAAAATACTGACATCGTCGGAGGTGTCATCCCGGCCTTTACGGAAAGGCTTCTCTAAGACATGAATGAGCTGCATCGTGTAAATCAAAAGGTATGAAAGCACCGCAAAAAGTATGATCCCCACTGAAGCCTCCGCGACAACGAAAGCAAGCAAGACTATAACAACAATCACAATGGATTGCACCAGGACTGAGACTGAAGGCACGAAATTGGTCTTTTGAATATGATAAACGCGTAGCAACATCTTGCGTAGATGAGACTGCTCGGATTTGATGCGAGTCATGTAGTTCGGAGGCACACCCCTCGCCTCCATGTCGTCGAAAACAAGGTCAAGGTCTTTTATTGCTTCCATGGCATGGTCGAGGTGACTGTGATTGTTGACCTCGTTTAACCCTTCTTCGAATTCTTGAACGAATTTTTTAATAATTGTACGGATTTTATTATTGTCAAAACTTGGATCCTTTCTCTTTAAGGCGTCGCCTTCGCCGAGGATACTTTCGAGTGAGGAACGAATTTCAGAAGGAATTTTGTCTGCTTCTTTATAATCTGAAAAAACACCAGACAACAAAAATCCAGTTATAAAAATAGAGCTGGAGATAACACTGCCGAGGATCGAGTTGAGTACTATGAATTCGAGCCCAGACTCATGAATGAAATATTTGCCAACAGTCAAAAGCGCCACCGCAATACCAACCGTGGTAATGATATAAAACTTGCCCATTTTTTGCTTGATACTCTTTGCCATGGCTGGATTATAACATTTTAAAACTAATTTTTCAGAACAGAGATCGCCCCAGACTCTGCGGGGACTTTGTAGTGGGCAGTCCAGGGGTCGAGGATTGGAACTTCGAGCTTGGGTATTATGATTTGCGGTTGGTTGAAAGCAATGATTGAGTTCCAATGCTTCTGGGTTATTTTCCACTTGGCTACGCACTCATCAATGTTGCCGGATAAAATGATGTTATCTCTAGGAAGGACTAAATCAAAAAGAGCTTCGGAGAACAGCTCGATATTTTTGATAAATATAATTCGTTCGCTAAAATCGAGCACCATGGTGGACGCATCATGAAGCAAACTTTCGTTTCCGGGTCCAAGTATTATCATCTGGTATTCTCCAGCACCAGCAAAGTCTTCTACATTTGCTACGAATTTTATATGGGAATAGTCACCACCTACTTGTTTCATGAATTCTTCTTGAGCCATCGGAAACCCACACAAAAATATGATTTTGTGTCCTTGGGCAAACAAGTCTGCAATCAAAACAATAGACAGGTGCGAGCCACCCATTTTCTCAGGATAATGAATAAGGCAAGGCAGATTTTCCGCTTTGAACTTAAAGAATTCTTTATTCAGTAGTAGTGTATCTATCATTTCAAATCAACACTCGTGATGACCACTGCTTCCACGGGTCTGTCGTTTGGACCAGTAGCAACGTTGTTGATAGCATCAGCGACATTCATGCCTGCTACAACTTTACCGAATACGGTGTGTTTGGTATCCAAGAAGTTGTTATTGGTAGCATTGATGAAAAACTGACTGCCGTTGGTATTGGCTCCAGAGTTCGCCATCGAGATGGTGTATTTGTCGTTTTTGTTCGTGGCTGTTATCTCATCGTTGAAACTGTAGCCGGGTCCGCCGGTACCCCAATACGCGCTTTTAGAATCATCCTTTGAAAGTGGGTCCCCGCCCTGACTCATGAAGCCCTTGATGACTCGGTGAAACTTGGTACCGTTGTAGAACCCTTCTTTGGATAGCTTTACGAAATTCTCTACCGTCTTTGGAGTAGCTTCGTTAAACTCGATGGTAATGTCCCCTTTGCTTGTGTGTAATGTTGCTTGCATATTTTTTTTATTATTATTTTGATCGACGACTTTTTGATCATCTTTTTTTACCACTTCACTTTCTTCTATTGTTTTACTATCTTTTTGCTCGATAGCATCTTTTACTTCTTTGGCTTTGTCTATATCGCTCATACCCTGTTCTATTATATTTTTATCCTCTTTATTACCAGTAAACAAATCCGTCCGAAAGGCAAAGAGCCCAACCCCCAGCACACCTAATAAAAGTAATACTATGCCGATATAGCCTTGTTGTGTATTTTTCATGTGCATATTATAGCAAAGGTTTTCCGCTTTCGCTTCTTTCGGCGGGCTTGAAGTTTGGACCTAGTCACTCACGAGTGACAGAGTGGATTTCAGGACTTTTGAATAGTCATAAATTTATTAAAGTGACTCTCAAGAATATGACAACTTGCATCTAAAAACGGAAAACCCACCAAAAGAGATGAGCCTCCTTTGGTGGGGATTAAAAGTTAAACTTTACCGAAAGCGTCTTCTGTATCTTTTTTTGATATTTTATCAATCCCATTATAAGGGTCATCTAATTCAGAAGCGACTTCCCATAAAAGATACAGCAC
>JAGOSH010000008.1 GCA_018062425.1 Minisyncoccota bacterium
CGCATCTCGAAAACGAGTAGGGTCATAACAATGGCAAATATGCCGTCAGCTAATTCATTTAATCTGGTATGTTGCATGTGGAAATTATAACATAACTCATATTTGGATTAAATCGATTTAATGGTTATGATTAGCTGGCTTATTAATTTAAAAAACAAAAAAATGATTTCCAAAGAAGAGTATTTAAACGCAATCAAGAAAGAGTTCGATATTATCAAGCATTTAGGGGAGAAAGTGACCGAAGAGCAGCTATCCTGGAAGCCGACAGAAAAACAAAGAACAACTCTGGAGCTCATGCATTATTTGACCTACATTTTCCTAATGGGTGCGGACTCGGTAGCTAGTGGTGATGGCGAAGCATACAAAAAATATATAAATACCGAAGCGCCTACCAGAGAAAATTTCAGCCAGATGATGGATGCAGAATGGGAAAAATTCTTTGGATTTGTGAACCCCTTAACTGAAGAGGATTTGAAAACAGAAATGATGATGTGGGGTAGGACTCAGTCTCGTGCTATGCATTTGCTCGGATTCTTGTCTTTGGCTTCCGCATACAAGACTCAGCTTTTCCTGTATATGAAACAAACCGGTATGGAAAACTTGAACACCATGAACCTGTGGGCTGGCATGGACACTCCACCGAAGGAATAGTTTTATTATAATATTTTTGCTTTTTCTAATCCTACAACCAAGTAGGGGTGTAGTTCATTTTTTATTTTCTGTAAATTTTCTTTCGCGTACCAGTTTATTTGTGTATGTGTTTTGTCGTTAGTAAATTCTGTATCAGAAGGTAAGGTGTATTTCATAAATATGAGTAAATCGTGGAATCCGTTTTCGGTCGGTGCCTCGCGACGTTTTTCCCAGACAAAACTGTACCACCCGACAAGTTCAATGTTTGCGGTATCTTGTATTTCGTAGCCCAACTCTCTCTGTATATTGCGAACTACGGTTTCCTTGAATTCTTCCCTAGGAATCATCCGACCACCAAAACACCACAAGCCTTTTACTGGCCAATGAATTCTTTCCCCTAGGAGAACTTCTCCTTTTTCATTTGTGATAAATGTATCAATACTAACTTTAACTACATTATCGAGACACTTTGCGTATTCATCGTCAGATAGAGTTGTGTAGGGTATGGCGACAGGTTTCTTGCCAGATTGATTGTATTCGTTTGGAAATTTTTGCATTTTTTAATTTAATATTAAATCTCTATCAAGACCGGGCAATGGTCGGAGCCGAGGACTTCGGGGAGTATTTTTGCGTCCTTAACTTTTGATTTTAACTTTGAACTTACAAAAAAATAGTCTATCCGCCAGCCGACATTCCTGGCGCGGGCGTTGCTCCAGTTACTCCACCAAGTGTAGTGTCCTCCCGATTTTTCAAACATGCGGAAGGTGTCCACAAATCCGGCTTCCATAATATTATCGATACCTTCACGTTCTTCTTTAGTGTAGCCATGTTCGCCCTCGTTTGCTTTCGGATTGGTAAGGTCGTCCGGAGTATGGGCAACGTTCAAATCTCCGCAGAAAATTACTGGTTTGTTTTTTTCTAAATCCTGCATGTATTCTAGGAAAGCTTTGTCCCAATGTTTATATCGCATTTCTAATCGAGATAAATCTGGTTTTGCGTTGGGGGTATAAACTGCCACGACAAAGAAAGATTTATATTCGAGAGCAATGACTCGACCCTCTTTGTTCAAGTCACCGTATTTGTCACTTAGTTTATACTTCTTCGCAATTTTTTCTGGGATGTCTGAAATAACTGAAATTGGTTTTTCTTTAGTAAAAATCGCTGTGCCGGCGTAGCCTTTCTTGTCGGCGCTGTTCCAATATTCTTCGTATTCAGGCAAATCAATTTCGCTTTGGTGTTTTTCTGCTTTTGTTTCATTTAGACACAAAATATCCGGTTTGTACTTTTCAATAAAAGGTACAAAAAGTCCCTTTCTATGCACTGCCCGGATGCCGTTTACATTCCAAGATACTATCTTCATAACTAAGATTCTAGCATACAACTATATGGGTGTTATAATTAAGAAAAATTCTTCACAATTAAACACTGTACTGCTATGAAAAGGTTAATTCTTTCTTGCTTCGCAACCGCACTTACTTTTACCGTAAATCCACAAACAAACTATCAAGGTCCCGCGGACCTCGACGCTCAAGTCATCGAGTTGTTCCGTACAGCTCAGCTGGCTGGAGATATCATCGAGCACCTAAAACCGGATACCATAATAACCGAAGGGGTTGATACGGATACTTTTTATACAAGTATTATTCGTAGAAATCGGATCGTGTTTTTGGATGTTAAAAGTTCTGCTGGATTGTGGAGACAAGAGTTACGAGTTTGGAATGTTATCGTCTTCTGGTATCCAAAAGGATATATCGGTGGTTTGATCCTTCAACATAGAATGAGGTGGGATTTCTATGATTTGTATGGTATCAAATTCAAAAGACCGGATTTAAAACTAAGCACGACGGATGTTTCAATCCAGTCTGCGCAAAAGGAAATCGAAGCATACATTTTTAGAAAAAAATAAATCACCGGAGGTGCCAGACACTGTCCGGTGCTTTCGTTTCTGAGTGAATTATTCCTGGTTATACCAAAAGGTAAAATCTGAAACCTTGTTATTGACAAATAGAATATTATGTGTTAGCCTACCTTTGAACTTTTCACAAAAAACTCTGGAGGAATCCGGAGCTAAACGCTCTTTAGATCATGAACAAAAAATCTTTGCCCATCGCCGCGATGCTCTGCATCCTTTTTCTGAATTCTCTTTCTGCCCAAAAAGTAAAACTGAAAGCGGGTTTGATCTTCGTGCCGCAGGCCGAATTCAAACTTACCCGCGAATTCACAAACGGCGGGTACCCGATTGCCGGTAGCCGAGAAATTCAAAGCGGAACATTTGAACCAGCTTTACACTCTTGCTTTTCAATCGAGTACAAGAATTGGGGAGTCATCCCTTTTTACACACTGAACAGCAATTCAATTGGCTTGTCACCCTCGGTATCCTTTTTTGACGGAAAGCTGGGCTTTTACGGCGTAGCTTCAAAATCATTAAGTGATTCCTACTCCGGATACCTTGGTGGCGGGATTTCTACCCCCGTGGGCGGCACTGCAACTAATCCACTCGGGTTTGCGTTTGTTGAATACGGAAAAGTATTTACCCCGGGCGGCGAACCCAATTACAAGGCATTCTATGTGGGGGCTTTCGTCCCTCTGCTCGCCGACGTTAAAAAATTAAAAATAATTTTTTAACACGCCAATCAGCATTTTCTAAATTATACCGGCACCAGGAACCGTCCTCGTGCCGGTTCTCTGTTTCTGGTTGAATTTGTTTCCTAGTTTGTAACAACCTTGTTACTTTTCTTCGACCAACTTTAAAAAATTTTCAAAAATATCTTTACCGGCGGTTTTGTCCGGAAACATTTCTGGGTGGAATTGAACGGCGTAGATTTCTTTTTCTTTGTGGCGGAATGCTTCGATACCGTCTTTGGACTCAGCCAACGAAACGAGTGAATTCGGTAATTCTTTTACTACAAATCGATGCGCTTCATATACTTGGAAGTTTTTTATATCTAAGAATAAGTCACTTGGTTCTGTAACATTTATTTCTAAAATGCCATTTTCTTTTGCAGACATTGCTTCAAGCTCCGCTCCAAAGAGGTGTGCAATAAGTTCGAACCCGAAACAGATTCCGAAAATTGGCTTAGGGGTATTTAAAACCAAGTTTGTTTCTCGGAGCAATTTTTCTTCGTTACCCAAAACAGGGAACATGCTTCCCCCCGAGAGAACAATAGCATTGAAATAATCCGGGTCTGTGTTTTGTAAGGCACTGAATTCTACAACAGATACTTCATGTTTTTTTAACAATTCCTGGAGTTCGCCCAAATGCTTTGTTTCGTTGTTTATAATTAAAATTTTCATTTCTTATTGTGAAACTTTTTGTGAATATCGTGCAAATGTTTGTCGGTAACGTGGGTATATATCTGAGTGGTGATAATACTCGAATGGCCCAATAGGGTCTGCACAGATCGTATGTCGGCACCATTGCCTAGGAGGTCGGTGGCGAACATGTGGCGCATGACGTGTGGGGTAACCCTTTTGGATATTCCAGCTACGGTGGCATAGTGTTTCACTATCCGTTCCACCGAGCGACGGTCCAGGAAGTCGCTACCAGTTTTCTCTCGACCTATTCTAGTAAACAGGGCTTCGCTCATGCCTTCTCTTTTCTTTAAATATTTTTCTACGGCAATTCTGGCTTCGTCAGAGATAAAAACTACCCGAACCTTTCCGCCTTTACCGCGGACCGCGAGCTCGCTCGATTTTAGATTTGTGTCATCACGAAGTGCGCAGAGTTCTGAAACACGAAGACCGGTGGAGAATAATAATTCCAGGATTGCTTTGTCGCGGAGTGATTTCACATCTTCTCCACTGGGTGCATTCAAAAGACGAATTAATTCTTCGTGGGTTATGAGGTCGAGCATGCGTTGCGAAGTCTTGGCAAGTTCTATGCGTTCGGCTGGATAGGACTTGATACCTTGGCGGGTTAGATATTTCATAAAAGCACGGATGGATATCAAATAATAGTTCTGAGTCTTTTTAGACAAGGTGTCACTGGTGCTCCGGTTGCCGGTTTCTTGTCTGTTTAACCAAAGTCTAAACTCACGCATTCTGTCGTCGGTAATGTCTTCGGGGTTGTCAATTTTCAAAAAGTTCAAAAAGCGGGTCAGGTAGTGATCATAATTTTCTATTGTGCGTATTGCTCGGCCCTTTTCTATTTCCAAATATTCCAGAAATTGAATTTTTAGGTTTTTTAGTGAGGCCATAAGGTAATTCTAGCATACTGGAATTGCAGAACATGAACTTTTCTCCGGTACGGATTTTTTTAAGCTTAAAAAAATCCTGAAGTTCTCGGCTCGCCAGCCTCGAAACCCCTTCGAAAAGTCATGTTTCTTAATTCTCTTAATTTTAAGTATACAAACTTATGGGGCTTGCGTAATTCTACCTTTTGTGATACTATGGGCCACATGTTATCAACAGCGAAAAAGCAAAAAGTTATCAAGAAAAATCAGATTCACGACAAGGACACAGGCTCTACAGATGTGCAGGTGGCCGTGCTTTCAACTCAAATAGATGAGTTGGCAAAACATTTAAAGAAACACAAGAAAGATAATCACTCCCGTCGCGGTCTTATCAAGATGGTAGCCGACCGACGCAAGCACTTGAAGTATTTGGAACGAAAAGATAAAGCTCGTCATGATGCACTCAAGAAGAAAATGAACCTTGCTTAATGCAAGGTTTTTTCTTTAAAACCAACGAAACCATAATATTTCTCCGGTACGGATTTTTTTAAGCTTAAAAAAACCCTGAAGTTGGCTCGTCGACACTCGCCAAACCCCTGCGAAATATCATGGTTTCGTAAATTAGTTAGTAGTATAATGAATATAATATGTCAGTAATTAAACACAAAGAACAAAGAGTCGGGGTTTTCATAGATACACAAAATCTATACCACTCCGCTAGGAATCTATACAAGGGTCGAGTAAACTTCGGCAACGTCCTCAAAGACGCTGTTGCTGGGCGCAAACTAGTACGCGCCGTAGCGTATGTCATAACCACCGAAGCCGGAGACGAGAAGAATTTCTTTGAAGCCCTAGGCAAGCTCGGTATCGAAACCAAAACCAAAGACCTACAGGTGTTTCACACTGGGGTCAAGAAAGGCGACTGGGATGTGGGATTAACGGTGGATGCTATCAAGATGGCAACCCGACTCGACTCTGTAGTTATAGTTTCCGGTGACGGGGACTATGTTCCACTAGTTGAATACCTACAGACACTTGGCGCTCAGGTAGAGGTGGTTTCATTTGGCAAATCTACTTCCAGCCGACTTCGGGAAGCAGCCGACGATTTTGTCGATCTTTCCGATAACCCTCGCAAGTATTTGATCTAAGTCAGGCGTTTTTTTTGCAATCCTAGTCAAAAATGCTAGACTATTTTTATATTTAACAGTTAATCAGTTCGCGTTCAAACACAAAGTAGTGTTCTCAAGTTGTTGAGTAACAATACTGTAGTTTGAACGGGAACTACGCCTAGGTAACGCCTAGACAGAATATTATGTACAAAAAAGAATATCAGTTAGAAATCGGTGGCAAGACTTTGACCGCTACTTTTTCAGACCTAGCCGAGCAAGCACACGGTAGTGTGATGCTCAAATACGGTGAAACCATCGTTATGGCAAACGTCTGTATGTCCAAGGACAAACAGAAGGGTTTAGGATTTTTTAACCTTACAGTCGACTATGTGGAGAGGTTCTATGCTTCTGGAAAGATTTCCGGTTCACGTTTTGTGAAACGTGAAGGCAAGCCTTCCGAAGATGCAATATTGGCAAGTCGGGTAATCGACCGAACCTTGCGTCCACTCTTTGACCATTCTATGCGTCACGCGGTGCAGGTGATAGTGACGGTGCTTTCAGTCGACGACAACGATCCGGTGATACTCGCAGTGAACGCGGCATCGCTCGCTATCTTGGTTTCAAATATTCCATGGGCAGGTCCTGTGGGTTGTGTGCGTATTGGTAAATACAATGACGAAGAACTACTACTCAATGCTCCACAGAGTTTCCGTGGCGACAATGCCGAATATAAATTTGATCTGATTGTCTGTGGTAAAGCCGGCAATGTAAACATGATCGAAGCTGCCGCTCGCCAGGTTGCAGAGGCAGAACTTGAAGCTGCCCTAGTAAAGGCCAGCGAAGAAATAACTAGACTCGAGAATTTCCAGAAGACTATCGCCGGTGAAATAGGAAAAGAAAAGAGGGTTATCGAACACACCAAAGCATCTCCGGAAGCAGTAGCATTATTTAATGAAAACATTTTACCTAAAATGGAAGGTGCTATATTCGCCGGAGCTGGTAAAGAGAAAATTGACCTACTACATGGAGAATGGAACATGTTAGTCGCAGAGAAGTTTTCTGACCGAGATGATTTTACCGCAGAAGACGATTTGTTCGATAATACAGAAAACGAAATATTACACAAAAAAGCTATTCATGAAAATGCTCGAGCAGATGGACGAGCAATGGATCAAGTCCGCGAACTTCATGCCGAAGCGGGAGGACTCTCATCGGTAGTGCACGGATCTGGAATTTTTTATCGAGGTGGTACACACGTACTGTCTGTGCTGACACTTGGTGGTCCAGATGACCGACACATGATTGATGGTATGAATACAGAATCAGAAAAGCGTTTCATGCATCACTACAATTTCCCTCCATATTCATCCGGAGAAACAGGCCGAGCAGGTTTCACTAATCGTCGCGAAGTAGGACATGGGGCTCTAGCTGAGAAAGCATTGCTCATGGTTATGCCACCCGAATCTGAATTTCCTTATACTGTTCGAGTTGTCTCTGAATCAATGGCTTCCAATGGTTCGACTTCTCAGGCTTCTATTTGTGCAACAACGCTAGCGTTGATGGATGGTGGGGTACCAATAAAAGCACCAGTTGCCGGTATTGCGATGGGGCTTATGTACGAGAGTGATGACAAATACAAAGTCTTGACTGACATTCAAGGTCCAGAAGATCATCACGGAGACATGGACTTCAAAGTAGCTGGAACCAGAACAGGTGTTACTGCTATTCAACTCGATGTGAAAGTAGAAGGCGTACCTGTTAAAATACTAGGCGAAGCTATGATAGCTGCCAAGAATGCTCGACTCAAAATCCTAGACACAATCGAAAGTGTTATTCCAAGTCCACGAAAAGAAATTTCTGTGAATGCCCCACGAATTTTGATTACTAAAATCAATCCAGATAAAATCGGTATGGTCATCGGTTCGGGTGGTAAAACAGTAAAGGAAATAAAAGAACGCACCGGAGCTGAAATAACCATCGAAGACGACGGAACTGTATATCTGACTGGTAAGGGTGGTACCGCCGAAGCTGCTAAGAAGGTAATAGAAGACATGACTCACGAATACGGTGTTGGAGAAATGCTCAAAGGTGAAGTGGTGAAGCTGGCTGATTTCGGAGCTTTTGTGAAATTGAACGAATATACTGACGGCCTAGTACACATCTCAGAGATGGCACCATTCCGTGTTGAACGAGTAGCTGATATAATTAAAGAAGGGATGATCGTACCAGTAAAAGTTATCAAAATCGATGCCGAACGAGGCAAGATAAGTCTATCAATCAAAGAAGCCGATATAAACTTTTTTGCACCACATCCTACTCAATAAGAGATGGAAAGCAACGAAAAATTCAAAAGCAAAGTAGTCCATACTTTTTCGGACGACATGGCGGAATCTTTGGGAGAAAACCAGGATGGTTCTTTGCGCGAGCTTATCAAAGAGCAAGAAGAGAAAGAAGAGTATTTGGCTAGTGCTTCCATTCAGTCTCCAGAAAACAAAGTTTTCGTAGCTACGAGTACAGTACTCATTGTGCTTTCATTGTTGGGGCTTATCTACATATTTTTTATTCAAAATTCAAAACCGGTTGGGTTTACGGAGCAGTTTCGACCGATTATATTCGTAGATCACACACAGTTTGTGCCCATAGATGATTTGAAAGAAGATCAGATAGTGGGTACGCTAAAAAGCTCCTTTGCACTCTCGACCGTTAAGATTGGTGGTGTTGATGGGTATTATCTAACGAAAAATAAAAAGATACTTGATTTGAAAGACTTTGCGAAGATTACCACACCGAACATTCCGGCACCCTTGCTTGCGCTATCGAATTCAAATTTCTTGGTGGGTATCGTCAAAGGAACCAAAAACGAACCCTTAATTTTGATAAAAGTTAAATCGTTCGAAGATGCTTTCGGAGAAATGCAAAAATGGGAAGACAAAATGTTCTTCGATTTGCACGACTTGTTTGGGGTACCATTGGGCAAAGAAAACAACGTCTTGCTGAACAAGGACTTTGAAGATGGGTTTGTCGACAACAAAAATGCTCGCATTTTGTACCACCCAAACGGCACAGTAGGACTGATGTATGTATATGCTGACGATACTTCAGTCATCATCACCAGATCCAGCTTGGCTGCCCGGGAAGTGATGCGCAGGCTCTCTACAAGTGAAATCAGTAAATAGTCGAAGTTGGTTGCTTTTGAAGGTAAAAATGCTATGATATCGGCCTACCTGTTTTGCTAGGAACAACCGCGTGGACAGGGGTGTCGAAATAGTGTAGATTTAAAGTAAGGTTATTATCAGAAAATTGATATTTATATGTTAGATAAAAAGAAAATTAAAGAGAAATTGGAAAAAGAACGGGACTTGCTGTTGGAGCAAATGAAAGATATGGGCAAGATGAACCCAAAGACTGGTGAATGGGAAGTAGTGCAAGAGAATCCAGGTTTCCGTGAATCAGATCAGAACGACATGGCAGACAGATTTGAGGACTTTGAAGGTAAAAGCGGAATGATGGACGTGTTTGAAGGTAGACTAAACAACATCTTGAAAGCACTAGAAAACTTAAACAAAGCATCTTTCGGAATATGTAAGGTTTGCAAAAAGGAAATTGAAGCGAAAAGAATGGAGGTCAACCCAGCAGCTACGACTTGCAAGAAACACATAGAGGAATAAGAAAGAAACACCCCGACGTACATTGGGGTGTTTTTGTTTTGTGGCAAAAATATTTTTGCCGTATAATGTATTCATGAGTTTTGCGAAAGTATACTCAGCCCAAGTTAACCTTCTAACTGGAGCAATAGTCACAGTGGAGGTTGATCTGTCTCGCGGACTGCATTCTATGAATGTGGTTGGCTTACCTGATAAAGCGGTAGATGAGGCCAAGGATCGAGTATCCGGAGCTATCAAGAATTCCGGCTTTCGTTCTCCGAAAATGCAAAATCAAAAAATCGTTGTTTCACTTTCTCCGGCGGACCTTAAAAAAGAGGGTCCGTCTTTTGATTTGCCGATAGCTTTAGCTTATATGCTTTCTGCCGGAGATGTGAAATTTGATTCCAAAAATAAAGTATTTTTCGGCGAGCTGGGCCTCGACGGAATACTGCGACCCATCAAAGGGACTTTACCGCTGGTGCAAGAAGCAAAAGACAAGGGATTTGAAGAGGTGTATCTACCGATTGAGAATGCAGTCGAAGCTGCGCTAATAGACGGTATTAAAGTATTTCCAGCAAAAAACCTTAAAGAAGTAATTGAACACATAGACGAAACCAAAGTAAACAGTAGTGAAATTTCCAAAAACCAAAAAAGAAAAATTTCTCCACAACCTAAAACAGAAATAATTTACGAGAAGGTAATTCGTGGGGCCGACTTTTCTGATATTCGCGGACAAGAAGGTGCCAAGCGTGGACTCGAGATTGCGGCTGCTGGTGGACATAACATTGCTATGTACGGCCCACCCGGTACAGGCAAGACCATGCTTGCCCGGGCATTCTCGGCTATCCTTCCTGAACTGTCTACAGATGAAGTTCTGGAGATAACAGGCATTCACTCCGTGGTGGGGACGAATCGGGGAGAACTCGTGGTGCAACCACCATTCAGGTCTCCACACCACACGGCTTCGTACGTATCGATGATCGGTGGAGGAACCTTTCCTAAGCCAGGGGAGGTTACACTGGCACACAAAGGGGTTCTGTTTCTCGACGAGTTTCCAGAATTTGATAAACGTGTAATAGAGTCACTGCGTCAGCCGCTCGAAGATAACATTGTTTCAATTTCTCGGGCTAGGGGTTCGGCGACGTTTCCTTCTAATTTTATTTTAGTAGCGGCGATGAATCCATGTCCGTGTGGTAACACCGGTTCGAAAACAAAAATATGCGTTTGTAAGCCATCAGACTTGGACCGGTATCGCAGGAAACTCTCGGGCCCAATCATGGACCGCATCGACTTGTGGGTTTCGGTGGGGGATGTTGATTATCAAAAACTTGGACAAGCCCCAACCGGGGAAACTAGTGTTTTAATAAAAAAAAGAATTGATAAGGCGAGGGATATACAGAAAAGTAGATTCAAAAACGCCGGGAGAAAAATTCAAACCAACAGTGAAATGAACGTAAAGGATTTAGAAAGCATCACACCTTTAACTAAAGAAGTCAGGGGGAGTCTAGACAAAAGCGCCGAAGCCCTAGGGTTATCTGCGCGTGCCTATCACCGGGTGATAAAAATTGCTCGCACAATTGCAGACTTGGAAAATTCACCAGAGGTACTGTCAAAACACATTCTAGAAGCGATTCAGTATAGGCCGAAAGTAAATTTATAAAATTAGTTAGAAATTAAGTTCGATTCTGGTCCGCTGCTTCAAAGTTCAAAACCGTTGAGCCCTTCTTTATTAAATCTTCTCGCTCTTGTTTTGATAGTAAAATCATTTCTTCTCCGTTTTGTATTTCGTCACTTAGTTCTCTGTATACTTTTTCAAAGTACTCTTGATGCTTTTCAAAAGCTTCATCGGAGGCGAAAGCTTCTCTCGGGTAGTTGTTTTGGTACTGTATGTATAAACTTTTAATGGCTAGGAAAAGTTCCTCTTTTGTGAGTTTGCCGTCCATTTTAAACAACATTATATGCTCTGCTGCTTCTTGGGATAAAGGGGCACCAGTCTGGCCATCAAACTTCATCGGTGGTTGATAATAGGGTAGTTCTTTTAAAACACCTTCGCTTTTTAAATACACCCTTTTTAAACCTACCGCATTTTGTAACTCCTCAGTTCTTGGGCTACATTCACCAACAATATAGTTCAGTTTCTGGCGCCTTTTCTCAGATTGTTCTATCGCGTCTATCAATGAAGAAATATACATTTCTCTTGCAAGTCCAACTGAGCGGTATTCTTCATCAATCGCAATATACATTGCATAAAATATATTTTCATTTGTCTCGGTACCTTTTGCATCAAATAACGGGAATTGCTCAGAAACCCTGAGGCCTATCATTTTACCTTCGTTGTTTTTCACATGAAAACAACGATACTGAGGTCTTTCTTTGCCAAATTGGGTCTTACCTTCCATTTTTTGAATAAAAGCTTCTTTTGAATTCAGGGTGTCTTCTTTGAAGTGTTTATCCATTAGAGCCAACAGCGTTCCAAGCTCCGAGTCGTCTCTAGAACGAATTGCCTTTATGGAGAAAATATCTCCTTCTCGGGATGTGATCTGGCAGTCTATGGTCATATTGTCTCTCTGTACTCTACTGTTTTCTCTTAGTTGGTTGATGGTGGCCCACGCCGGTTGGTCTTTAGACTGGACCAAGCAACTGTCGCAATGCTCCACAAAAGGTTTTCCGTGGGCACAGACTTGTTGTTCGGGTGTATTTGGGTGTATTTTCCTTGGAATACCTTCTTCTAACATAATACTCCTTATTTTAGGTTATTTTACTTTTTAAGCAACCCACTTTATTTTTTATCCAATGCATGTTATCTTTGTGGTATGAAAATAGGCTACGTTCAATACTCTCCTGTTGTAGGAGAAAAAGAAACAAATTTAGAAACAGTTAGAGAATTGCTCCGGGGTGTTTCCGGAGACCTTTTTGTTTTGCCTGAAATGGGAATGACCGGTTATCCGGATGCAACAAAGGAAAGACTTGCCGAGCATGCTGAAAAACTCGACGGATTTCTTGTAAGCGAATTAACAAAAATAGCTAAAGAAAAAGATGCATGCATTATAGTCGGATTACCAGAAGTTGACGGAGATAAGGTGTATAACACCACCGTAGTTGTCGGACCGGACGGTTTGGTAGCTTCCCATCAGAAATCCCACTTGTTCATGGAAGAGAAAAAGAATTTTACTCCAGGTACCACTAACCCTACTGTGTTTGAATGGAAAGGGGACAAAATAGGTGTTGGAATTTGTTACGACTACATGTTCCCAGAATTTTGGCGCAAGATGGCTTTTCAAGGAGTTAGACTTTTTTGTAACACAGCAAACTTCGTATCTGAATATGGTTTCCCTGTTATGCGAACTCGTAGTATTGAAAACGGCGTTTTTTCTATAACCACAAATCGTACTGGTATGGACGGTGAACAGATGTATAAAGGTGGAAGTGAAATTATCGATAACCGTGGACACGTGCTAGTAAAGGCAAGTGACTTTGAAGAAGAAGTAGAAGTTGTGGATGTAGATCTTTCTCTTGCAGATGATAAAAACTGGAACGGTATCAATGATTTAATGAAAGACCGAAGAGAAGAAATCTACTAAGAACTAGTTTTCCACAGTTTGACTATTGACGGTGAACGAACGTTCACCTATACTAATCATGTCGAGATTAGTATATTAAATATCAAAAATATTTATGTCACAGTCACAATATTTAAAGTTATTAGAAAAAGAGCTCCACAAGATAAATCGAGCTATCGATTATAAAATCCTAAGTGGGGAGAGCTATAGTAGGGAAGCCCGGGATCACAAGTTGATACTTAAAAAGGTTCGGTACATTACCAGCAGTCGTCGAAACTGGTTGGCCAGGTTGGTCGGCATCCGCACCTTTCAATTTTAAAAAACGAGGTGGAAAACAATTATAAAAACAAAATAGAAAACTTCTACAACCGAGAGAAACGCATGCCTACCTATACGGAGATGATGCGTATTTTCGGTTTCAAATCCAAGAATGCAGTTTTCAAAGTGGTAGAAAAAATGATAGATGCTGGAATGGTGGCTAAGGACCACCTCGGTCGTCTTATGCCGACGAAGAGCTTCGGAGAAATACCAGTGCTAGGGTTAGTGAAGGCGGGCTTTCCGTCGGACGTAGAGGAAGCAGTGCTCGATACTATGAACCTCGATGACCTTCTAGTTGGTAAGAAAGAACTTTCTTATATTCTAGAAGTTGATGGAGATTCGATGATAGATGCCCATATCGAAGAAGGGGACATGATCTTGGTAGAGAAGACACAGCAAGCCAAAGATGGAGACATTGTCGTAGCGGAAGTCGACGGAGAATTTACTTTGAAGTACCTCCGTATTCAAGGTGAAACAAAATGGCTCGAACCAGCAAATAAAAACTACAAACCAATACACCCTAAGTACAGTTTCAATGTTATCGCGAAACTAAAAGCGGTGATAAGGAAGTACTAGTATCTTTTAAAACTTTTTCCTAAAACAAAAAACCCGCCTAAGGCGGATTCTTTGTAAGTGTGAAAAACTAAAATGTTTTATTCGACTGCGTCCTTGAGAGCTTTCGCAGGTCGGAACTTTGGAACTTTCTTTGCAGCAACCTTAACTGTTTCACCAGTCTTTGGATTGCGAGCTGTGCGAGCTGCACGTGCTTTTACAGAGAAAATACCGAATCCAGCGATGGATACTTCACCACCTTTCTTCATGGTTGCGATGATACCACCAAATATTGAATCCACTACTTCTTCTGCTTGTACCTTGGTACCTCCGAGTTTCCCCTGTACCAAATCAACTAATGCTTGCTTGTTCATAATTTTATTTTTAAATTTAATTTATAAAAACTTTCGACCCTAAAAAACCTAATAAATTACTACCCCTACATTATATAATAAGGGTTTTTTGAGGGCAATGCTTTCACAAGTTGACATAAATTGATTTTATTGTGTAAAGATTTAGGGTTTTTTGTAATTTTAACAAAAAAAGACCCCCTTTTGAGAGGTCTAGAGAGTTTTTTTTTATTTTAGATTCGTTATTTCTATGTTTACTTTGGTTTTGCAATACTGGTCTGCGGCGTTTTTAACGTTAAATTCGCACATCGTTGGTATGCACACTGTCACTTCTGAGAGTTTTAACGTATCTAAAAGTAAATAAAAAGCAGTTCCACACTCACTTGTAAGATGTAATCTCTTTTTACCTAGTTTATATAGCTTTTCTTCAGAAAAGCTAACAACATTAAATGCCAAATCTGACGGGGGTTTTAAAATCCTTTTCCATCCTGAACCTTCTTTTAATAGCTTTTTAAAGCTTTTTGGTAGTAAGGGTAATTTGGTGTCAGGATCCGTGGAATCAACATCAACCCTCCTATCGTCGATAACGAATACAATATCCCCGTCGCTTTCCAGGGCGATTTTAAATGCGTTGCAGGGGTTTAACCCTGCATTCTTCCGATTCCTTATTATCCTGTTTCTGGTTTTAGTGTTTTCGGGGTCTTCTACTCCCCAAAAAACCTTGTCTTTGTGGGACAGTAGAGGAATAGGGACGATAACTGCTAGTTTTTCCATTTTTCATGTTTTTTAATGAACTGAAAGGTGAATTTAACTACACTTTACAACACATAAAATATCTGTTATTATTAGATAATAAGTTATTATCTTTTCACCCTTATTTTATAAGCTTTATATGTAAAGTATTTAATTCTGTTATAAAAAAGTAACAAAAATATGAATCAGTTTTTAATAGACAAACTAAAACAGGCTGGATTGGAAGCCAAAGAAGCGAGTATCTACGGCTTTTTGGTGGAAACAGGTGGGGCTTTTCCTTCTGCTATTGCCGAGCAAACTAAAATTAATAGAAGTACGGTCTATAAGATGCTTATAGCTCTTTCTGTAAAAGGTCTTGTTGCTGAGATTGAGAAAAAAAAGAAACTATTTTACTATCCAGCTTCTCCCGCTAGATTTTTACGGCAAGCCAAACAGAAAATAGTTTTAGCAGAGGAGTCGTATGAAAAAGCTTTGAAGGTACTGCCAGAACTGGAAGGTCTCTTTAGAAGTAGTGAGTCGAAACCCAGAGTTACTTATTATGAAGGGAAGGATCAGGTGGTACAAGCATACATGACCCAAGTTGAAGAAAAAAAGAGTTATGAATTGGTGTCTTTTGCTAGTACGAATCACCTCGAAGCTTTCTTGCCACCAAAAGTTTTCAAAGAGTATATCAGTCTGAAAAATAAATATAATATAACGGTGCGGGGTATTGTTCCCAGCACTTCAGACAGTAGTGGTTTCCTCGAACGAACACACCGTAATGTTAAAAAAAGTATAGTACCCGTAATACGTTTTGTTCCGCATAACCTGTTTCCTTTTTCCGGAGAAATTTGCATGTACCAAGAAACAAAAGTTTTGATAGCAAAGTTAGACGGAACGAATCCCATCGCTGTGATTATAGAAGACAAGGCTATTTTCAATATGATGAAAGCAATTTTTGAACTATCTTGGGTCGGGGCAAAGCATATAAAATAAAAAAGCCCCCTAATGGGAGCTTTTTTATGAATATTTCTATTATCTAGCAAATTCGATAATTCTGTTTTCTCGGATTAGAGCAACCTTGATCTCGCCTGGATATTTGAGTTCTTGTTCGATTTTTGTAGCTATGTCACGAGCCATCAATTTTGCCTCGACGTCAGATACTTTTTCTGGGGTAACAAATACCCGTACTTCGCGTCCAGCAGCTAGGGCGTAGGACTTTTCTACTCCTTCAAATCCGTTTACCAAGGCTTCGAGTTCTTGGAGTCGCTTTAGGTAGTTCTCGACACTGTCTCGGCGAGCGCCTGGTCGTCCTCCTGATATAGCGTCAGCTGTCTGAACGATGATGGATTCAATGGTTTCATAAGGGTAATCCTCGTGGTGAGACTTCATAGCAGTCACGATGCGTTCATCAGCACCGAATTTCTGCAGGATTCTCATACCTATTTCTACGTGGGTTCCCTGAACTTCGTGGTCTAGGGCCTTACCGATGTCGTGTACGAGTGCACCTGCTTTAGATATTGCTACATCGGCACCTAGCTCTTCGGCTAGCATACCAGCGATGTGCGCCATTTCTATAGAGTGTTGCAAAACGTTCTGTCCATAACTAGTTCGGAAGTACAAGCGACCGATGATGGCCACTATACGAGGATCAAAGTTCAAGATGCCACATTCGTATACTGCTTGTTCTCCTTTCTCTTTGATTATTTTATTGATTTCTTCTTTAGCTTTCTCTACGAGTTCCTCAATCTTGGCTGGCTGGATACGGCCATCTAGGATGAGGTTTTCTAATGCTACTCGGGCTACTTGTCGACGAACTGGATCAAAAGACGAGATGACTATGGTTCCAGGGGTATCGTCCACAATGAGCTCCACTCCAGCTGCACGTTCAAAGGCGCGAATGTTGCGTCCTTCTTTACCGATTATTTTACCCTTGATGTCGTTGTTTGGAATATTGATAGAAGTCACCATCAGGTCTCCGGCAGTAGAAGCAGCCAGTCTTTGTATCGCGGTTGCTAGGATATCCTTGGCTCTACGAGAAAGTTTTTCTTCGTTGTTGTTTTCGAGTTTGACCATACGAACAAGTAGGTCTTCTTCGTATTTCTTCTCGATGTCGCGCATCAACTCTTCTCGCGCTTCTTCGGCAGAGAGTCTGCCCACTCTTTCAAGCTCGGCTATTTTTTCTTCGCGAGCTTTTTCTACGCGTTCTTGAATCTTTTTAACTTCTTCTACTTTTTGCTTGATACTTTCGATTTCTTTGTCGATTTCAAGCTGACGACCGTCTAGCATCTCGTCTTTTTTAATCAAACGACGTTCCTTGTCGCGATATTCTTGTTCTCGTTTTTCTTCCTCAGTCTTTGCTTTGGATAGGATTTCTTCGGATTTCTTTTTTGCTTCGTCGAGGTGTTTAGTCGCTTCTTCTTTAGCACCGATCATCATCTGTTTGATATCGATTTCAATAGATCGACGCTTGCCGAGAGCAATCATGAGCCGTAGGTAGTAGCCTATTACCAAGCCCAAAAGGAGCGCTATGGCCCCGATAATTATTGTTGTTATTAATGTCATAAGCCTAACTTACGGCCTATAAAAACAAACCCTTATATTTCAAGTTTTTGCCGAAATTCGTTTAAAGTTCCAAGTTTTCTGAACAAAATTTCAAGTGAAGACATATACGGGGGTATTTATATAAACCGATTCAAATAAATTTTTAAAATCTAACAACTTCAATATACCAGATACTTTGGTTACTGTAAAGAACGATTGTTTTTTAAGCCACGAAGATAGTATAATCTAAATATTATTAAACAAGGGGACTAATTAACTCAAAATGTTACAAAATAAAGTTACTAGATATTTACTTTTCGTGCTGGTGTTTGTGATGGTGCTGAACGTAGGTTTGTTGGTTGGAAGTAAAGTAGTTAACAATAAAACTGCCCAGGTTGCCAGCGTGGCCTCTTCGCAGAAAGATGATGGTTCTGGAGAGAGGGGCGAAGGGGAAGAACCTAGGCTGTGTCGAGCTTTCAGTGATAAAGCAAAAAACTATACCAAGTATAACGAGTTTGGTTTGGGTACTGAACTACAACCATATGAGATCTGGACTCCAAAGCAATTTGTAGATATTACAAATGCTGGTTTTGACCCGTATTACTACCTCCAGTGTTCCAATATCAGTTTCTCGACAACACCTCAATTCACAATCCCTGTTTTCGTAGGTCACTACAATGGTAATTATTATACTTTGCAAGAATATAAATATATTGGCGACAGTGCTGCTTTCGTAGGTATATTTGAAAAAGTACAAGACGGCGCAACCATAGATCATGTACGAATTGCGCGTTCAAACCTCCAACTAAATGGTCAAAATGGTGCCATTGCAGTTTTGGCGGGGGAATTAACTGATTCAAAAATAAATGACATTAAACTGTATAGTTCGAATGTTAGTGCAGCCTATACTTCCGCTGCGGCTCTGGTTGTTCAAAGTTACAAATCTGAAGCAACGAACATAGAAATTAATGGTACAACTGTTCGAGCCAAATACAACGCTTCCGGAATGTTTAATTTTGTTATTAACAGTAAGGTTAAAAATGCTAAGGTTGTTGGCGGAACAGTACTAGCTGTTAGTGGTCATGGAGCAGGTATTGCAAATATTTTTGACTCTAATCAATTTCTACCAGTTTCTGGTGTTTTTGAGAATATAAGTTACAAAGGAACATCGGTTGCTGGTACTCAGGTTGCGGGCGTGGTTAATAGTTTAGACAACGCGACTTTGTCTTATGCAGAAGTTGAGGCACCGCTGTCTTCAGTAGCTGATACTAATAATAACTCTACTATCGGAGGTGTTGTCGGACAAGGGTTTAACGCGAGCGTAGAAAAATCACACTTTAATGGAACCATTGATCGAAAAGCTTTTGTGAACAACGTGTGTGGTACTACTAACTATGCAGGAGGAGTAGCAGGCTTGTTGCACAATTCAAGCATCTACTGGTCTTATGCAATAGGTCAAATAAAAGTTACAGACAACTGTGGTGGAACTGGTGGTGTTGTTGGGGTAGGCATGGATTCGACTGTTCAAAATTCTTATGCCGACATAGGGTTCTCTATTTCTGGATCGAATGGTCCACTCGGAGGATTGGCTGGCACCATCTTGAATTCAAATAATTCACTGTCTTCTTACTACAAAAACCGCACGACAATACGCGTGATACCATTGTCAGGTGGAACTGTAACGATATTGGGAGGACACATAGGACTAGCGGTAGGTTCTTCTTTCCCTAGTGATATGAGTTACACATCAGGTTCCTTGCCGAATGTGTCCGCCTTCAATGCTGGTCCATATGTTGGTCTGTATAGTAATACCTCTGGTAATAACTTTATACCAAGCACTATATATTATGTAGAATCAAGCACTTGTAGTGGAAACTGCAATACTATTGGTACCGCGAAGTCACAAGCGTATCTTCTAAATCCAGTAAATCTGCCTATGAGCACTTGGGAGTTTTCTCCAACCAAGTGGGTGCAGGCATCGCTAGGTCAGTTCCCATTGATTCCATCAGCAAAATCAAACTTCTAATAGAATCAAATCAAAAAACCTCCGAGCAATCGGAGGTTTTTTGATTAAGAGATTTTTTATTATTTAGTTGGGAGCGCTTTGGATTTGGTAACTATTTCATCCACAATGCCATATTTTTTAGCTTCAGTTGCATCCATCCAGTTGTCTCGCTCGACGTCCTTTTCGATGGTGGCTAGTTTTTGACCAGTGTTCTTTGCCAATATGTCGTTTAACTGAGCGCGGAGTTTCAAAATATGTTTCGCTGATATTTCTATATCGGAGGCTTGTCCGTCGGCACCGCCGTGAGGTTGATGAATCATAACTTCAGAGTTTGGAAGGGTGAAACGTTTACCCTTGGCGCCACCGGCGAGGAGGAATGCCCCCATGGATGCGGCCATACCAACACAAATAGTAGACACATCGGGTTTTACGAATTGCATGGTGTCATATATCGCGAGTCCAGCGGATACAGAACCACCAGGGGAATTGATATACAGGTGGATGTCTTTCTTGGAGTCTTCGTTTGCCAAGAAAAGTATCTGAGCAATAACAAGGTTGGCAGTGTGGTCATCTATCGGTCCACCTAGGAAAATAATGCGTTCACGCAAAAGACGTGAGTATATATCATAAGCTCTTTCGCCAAATTGCGATTTTTCTATAACAGTTGGGATTAACATCATATAGTCATAATATATCGTAATAAGAAAATTCTCAAGTTTTCCACTTGCAGGATACTATGCGCAAGAGTAGAATTTATCGAAATGTGTCAGAGAGAACGAAAATTAAATACGCATCCCAAAGCATGTTTATTTAATTTTCGTTCTCTCGAAAAACCGGCCCAATAAGCCGGTTTTTTTATTTGTTCATTAAATAATTCTTTGCTATGAAAAAGTTGGTAAATTCCTTGTACCAAACAGCCAAAAATCAAACCCGAGAGAAGGTCTTTTTCAAAAACAAAGACCACAGACACCAAGTGATCAACCTTGCGCATGAGCACGGAGTCAAAGTAATAGCAAAAAGTAAAACAACACTAATCTATCAATTACCCCCGAAACAATAGTAGGGGGTTAATTTTTTATATATTTTCCAAAAACTGAAAGATTTTTTCGTTAGTTAAGATATTTTGAGAATGTAATCGAGCTCGCTCTGGATCGGCGTCTTTGTAGTGCTCTAGGATGTGAGCAACTTCTTTGGCTACTTCTTCCTCGTCAGCTAGCAACTGTTCAGCTTTACTGATTTCATTTAACACCAAAGCAAGTTTGGCCCTCTTCTCTCCGTCGTTTTTAAACTCGCCGCGCAATTCGTCTACGGTTTTATTTAAGTGTTTCAAATAGTCTTCAAACTTGAGCCCCATCTGGGTGATGTCGGCTTCCATACGGTAAAGGATTTTATCTATTTCAAGTTCTA